>PUMR01000064.1 GCA_003551455.1 Mollicutes bacterium
CCTGACGGGTATGTGAAGCTGCGCAGGCTGTCGTTCGGCGAGTTCATGGCTCGTCGTCAGATGACATCTGCAATGCGCATCTCCGGCGGGCGGGGTTCGGAGTTCCAGGGCGAGATGGACTTGGCCAACCAAGCAGCCGTCGAGTACGAGTTCGCCCACTGCATCGTCGAACATAACCTGGAACGCGCTGACGGTAAGGCGTTCGACTTCAAGAAGCCCTCAGACATCAAGCGTCTGGATCCTCGAATCGGCCAGGAAATCTCTGAGTACATCGACGAGATGAACCAGCTCCTGGACAACGATGACGAGGACGAGTCCAGTGTAAAAGACGAATCCGAACAGCCATCCTAAGGGGTAAGGCAGACGATGTCTTCATCCTCAACCTCATCCAGACTTATCTATACTGCAAGAGTTTGGGTTGTCTGCCAATGCCTGGTGGTTTGCTAGATCAGGATGCGTTGTTTGTAATAGCCAGCACTCATATTGAAGAGGCCCGGGCAGAGAAAGAGAACTTAGATGCCTCTAAGCGCAAGGGAACAACGCGTTAGTTTGCGCATCGACAGCCAGTTCGATGGCCGGGGGCTCAACGATGCCACCCGTGCTCTAGGGCGTATGGGCAGTGCAGCGCAGGCGCAAGCGCAGACGCTTGCTTACGTTGGCGCTCAAATGAGTGCTGTGGGTACCATGATGGTGGTCCAGTCCGGGGTGATGGCTGGTGCTCTAGCCTACTCAGCTGTAGAGCTTGGTAGATTTCGTAATGAACTAGCACTGGCCAGCACCCAGGCAATCGACACGAACGTCACTATCGAGCGCCTACAGGCAACAGCCCACAGGGTCGGTAGGGCGTTTGCTGTCGATATGCAGCAGATCCCAGCGGTGTTCTACGACATCTACTCCACGGTTGACGCGACCATGTCGCAGACCGCACCTCTGCTGGAGAACTTCGCTAAAGCAGCTATTGCCGGTCAAGCTGACTTGCAGACGGTCTCTCAGCAGACCATGAACCTCATGAACGCGTTTGCCATCGACATCGACGACTCTTCACGAGTGCTCGATACCATGGCCAGTATGATTCAGTTCGGTACTGGTACTATGGATCAGTTCATGAGTGTTATCGGTCAGGTTTCTCCTGCGGCTGTAGCTGCCGGACAAGACCTTGAAACTATGGCGGCCAGCCTTGGGTTCATGACTCGTATGGGTCTGAGCACTTCTATGTCCGCCACGTCTGTAGCACGTGCGTTTGAGCTCTTGACACAGCCCCGTGTGGTCGCCTCTATGGAAGCCCACGGCATCGCCATGAGGGACCTTGCAGGTGAGTTGCTCCCTGTGGACGAGATCATGCGTCAGGTGGCCGAAAGCTTCGAGGGCATGTCTAAGCCCGAGATGTTTGCCCAACTCAACGAGTTCTTCGCGGGTGCCGGTAACCGTATTCAGGCTCGCAGGTTCTTCCAGATGGTGTTGGAGAACTTCGACCTATTCGAAACCGGTATGGAACGTGTCCGTAGTGGTCTGATCGACTTCGAAGACCAGTACGAGACTATGGCTGATACGCTGCCTATGGTCATGCAGCGTATGAGCAACCAGTTTTTGATCATCTTCCACCAGCTGGGTGAGGAGTTCACACCTATGCTGGTCGGTATCGTCGAGCGACTGGAACAATTTACTGAAGCTCTTACTGACCTGAGTGGGCCTCAAAGGGAACTTATCGCTAATGCCGCTCAAGCTACCGTGTTGATGCTCGGTGTGTCAGGCGCGGTGTTGACTGTTGCAGGTGCTATGGTCGCGTGGAAGGCGGTCCTGAAGCTTACTGGTGTGTCGTTAGGCATCATACTCGGTAAGGCTGCGTTGGCTGTCGGCGTTATAGGCGGTTTGATAGCTGTACTAGCAGCGTTGACGATCAACTTCCAGTCCGTGCAAGAGTTCCTTACCAACTTCGGTGTGGGTCTCCTGCAGTCCGAGAGCGCTATCCTCGCGGTCTCGGCAGCCTTGGCTCTTATGGTAGCAAAGTTTAGTGGGCCCTTGATGAGTGCTATGGCGGCCTTTGGTACGGGCTTTGTCAACACCATGCGCAACATCAAGAACGCTCAGGCCAATGCAGCCGCTGAACGGGCTCGATACATTGCCGGAGAGCGTGCTGCCATCGATCGTGCTGCGGCTGACTGGCAACGCTACCACCAGCGTTTTGTGGCTCACAAGCAAGAAGCCAAGGCAGCTACTAGTGCACAGATGTCTGCACTCGGTAAGCACGGGGCCTTCGCCAAGCAGCAGTACGCGAAGGTACAGGCTGCACATCGTCAGGTGATAGCTACTCGCCAAGACCTGGACCGGGTACAGCAGTCCACGTTCAAAAACAATCAGCAGCGTGTGCAGGCCATGACGCTGGCCAATAAGAATCTGGAAAAGGCTGAGCAGAACTACGCCCGTGTAGCCAAGCAGGCCCAGAAGGACATCAAGAAGGACAAGAAGGCGACCATGAAGGTCGTCAAGGCCCAGCGAGAAAAGGTTGTCTCGGCCAATAGGAGTATGGGCGCAGCAACCTTGGGTATGCGTGCTGCACAACAAGACCAGATCGTCACTGCACGCAACCTGTCACGTTACATACACCAGTCAGCAGGGGCCAAGGCTGCTTGGGCCGCGGCTATGCGGGGTGTAGCAGCAGCCGGTCGTGGCTTGATGGCCGTCCTGAACTTCCTTGGCGGACCAAAGATGTTCGCCCAAATCGGCCTCTTCATGGCTCTGGGGTACGCTATATCCCAAATCGGACGAGCGTCCCGAGAGGCCTCTCAGCGGGTCAGCCATCTTGAAGGTGCCATGCGTTCTGCCGGAGATGCCGGTGAGGAGTTCGACGTTAGTCGAGGCATCCTTGATACGCTGAGGGCCTTGGAAGACACAGGCGATCTTGACCTGAAAGGGCTTCGCGAGGCTGGCGTCCGTATACGTGATATTCAACAGGCGGCCCAACGGACTCCCGGAGCCATAACAGACATCATCAACACCCTGGCTGACTACCACGATGTCACCGTAGACACTACTGATACCGTCAGATTGTACGCACAGGCCCAAGAGTGGGCCAATGCTACTATCGGCAGCGGTATGGGTGCTACGCACGATGTCACCCAGGCTCAGAGACAGTTTGGCATACAGCTGATGATGGTCTTGGACGCCATCGGTCTTACCAACGAGGCCATGGACGAGGCTGTAGAGAACCAACGCGACTACATGTTGGCCTTGGATCCCAGCATCAGCAGCAGTACGGTCTACCGTCAAGCTCTACGGGCAGGTAAGACCGACATCGACGCCATGGCGTTGGCCTTGTCTGAGAAGAACCGGTTGTATGAAGAGGGTGCTCACGACGCTCTGGCTGCTGCTGAAGTAGAGGGGTATCTCTTCGAAGAAACCGGCGAGATGGCGTGGGAGGCTCAAGGCCGGGCCAAAGACTATCGGGACACTATGCAAAGTATTGTGTCCCCGACAGGTGCCTTCACGCGTGCATTGGAGGAGAACCGGGACGCCATACGCGAGCAGGGACAAGAAGCTGAGTGGTCATCTAAGCGCATTGACGAAGCTGTTCGTACGGCCAGTGTTAGTGCTTCGCAGTGGATCAGTGAGATGGATGCTGACATTGCTATCCATGAGCAGTTCTGGTCTGACATGGGTACGGTCATCTCCCGGTCCACAGGTGACATCCAAGAGGACGTCAATCTTGCTGTAGCCGAAATCTTTGCCATGGGCGAAGCCGCCCCTGCGGCCATGGAAGCTCTAGCTAATGCTGATCCGGAAGAGTTTCTACAGATCCTTGAGAACATCCGGATGATGACGATATGGACCAGTGACGAGGTCGCTACCCACGTTGACGCTATTGTGAGCATCTTCACGCGTAACCTGGACGAGATTACTGAGGCTACGGGGGTTGCGGCTGAGGACGTTCCCGCGCTTATTACCCAGATGCTCAACATGGCTGCTGAGGCTGTTCATGAGACTGGCGGGGAGCTCGGGTACGCTATAGACGATGCACTACAACTTTTCCTGGACAATATTGAGGACTGGTCGGATGACCCCATCGAGGCCTGGCAAGCTGTCCTGGATATGTTTGCGTACGCAGTAGAGAACTTCGCCGATGAAGACCTGCCTGTTAGCGCAGAGCAGATGATGGCCCTTTTGGCCGAAGGCATCGAAGTACACGGTGATAGCGGTATAGATGCCATGCAAGACGTCATGGACGCTATGGAGATCATCGCCGACGACGGTGGTGGACTAATAGCCCAGGCTCTTGTCAACCGCTTCTCGGAAGGTCTAAACGGCGTACTGGCTCTGGCTAACCGATTCGGTCAGAGCCTTGCCGCTACACTGAACCAGTTGTTGGGGGCTTTGGGCGAGCCCACCATCGGCCTGAGCAGTTTGGGTACCAGGTTGCCCACACCAGGCCGAATGGAGCACATCAACACCGGCGGTGTGGTCCCTGGTACTGGCCCCGATCGCGACAGTGTGTTGGCCGCACTGACTCCAGGCGAGTTCGTTCTCCGACGTACTGCTGTGAACCGTTTGTCTCGTCAGTCGCTGGAACAACTCAACCGTACGGGCGATCCCTCAGTACTTCGACCCCGCCATTACCCAGGCTACAACACTGGTGGCTGGGTAATGCCCGAGGACCTGGCCAAACCCCCTACCTTTGACCAGTATGGTACACCTTGGCGCGAACCGGCTGTTGCGACTACTCAACGTATGTACGACGAGGCTGTCAAGTTTGTTGAGAAGCATAGTCCTGCCCTAGTCCTAAACTGGCTCAAGCAGGTAGCGGGACTGCCTTACGTTTGGGGCGGCGTTGGTCCTGGCGGTTATGACTGTTCCGGTATTTGGTCTGCAATACAGAACGTTCTAGAGGGTCGTCATCCACACGCTAGGCGGTTCACGACGGCATCGTTCGCTGGCGGTACTCTTCCCCCTGGTTGGGTTCGTGGTGCTCATGGCCCTGTGGTCGTTGGTGTACGTCAAGGCAGCCCAGGTCACATGGCAGGCAGCATTGCTGGTGTGAATATCGAGTCTGGTAGTCGCGGTGTTGTTGTTGGCCCAGGTGCGGCTTCACCGTTCTCGTTCCCACAGCAGTTTAGCCTCGTGCTCGGCAGTGGTCTCAATGCTTCTAGTTTGGGTGTTGGTGACCAAGAGTACGCTATGGCCAAGGGCGGTATCGTTACCAGTCCTATCCATGCACTTCTTGGCGAAGCCGGTCCAGAGGCTGTCATTCCTCTTGATAGGTACAGTACTAACTACGCGGACTTTTACAAAGAAGCATTTACCAAGCTTTACGATGCTAGTGACAAACTAGTAAGAGCTACACACCTTATGGAGGATTACGGTAAGGCTCCCGATTGGCTTGCTACTAGGGGACGTGACCCTTGGGGACGCGAGATCAAGCCTTGGGAGATTCGTGCAGTTGCCGAAGGGGCTGAGACTGCTGATGAGTGGGCTGCTGCACTAGAAGAAGCCAATGCGCTCTTAGAGCAACAACAAGAACTGATACAACAGCGAGAGCGGTACGAACAGAAAGTTGAACGTCAACGGGCAGTGCGGGAAGCCGAACGTGCTCTCAGTGAAGCGGCCAATACAGAAGAGCGAGAACGCGCACAAGAACAACTAGAGGCTGCGGAACAGGCTCTACAGGACTGGCACCGTAGCAACGAAGAAGCATCTCGTGAGCGTTTGGCTCAAACGGAACTCGAGCGCATTGAACTCAAGGCACAAATTGCAGCCAACAAGGAGCAGTACTACTTCGACAAGATGAGCGCCGAAGAGCGCCTACAAATCATTCAGACTAGGCTTGCTGCCGAACGTAGGTACACCGATGAGTGGATGAGCCTAAAGCAGCAAGAGATTGGTATGATAGAGGAGGTAGCAAACGCCGCTGCTAATGCTGCCAGAGAACACCTACAGATTCTGCAAGGTGTCCAGAACTATATGAGTATGTTCTATTCTAGCGGCAGTCACAGCCTCGGTGGGGCAATATCCGGGATAGTAGGGTTCAATGCTTTGCCTATGGCTGAGGGTGGTGTTGTTACAAAGCCCATCAATGCTCTTGTCGGCGAGGCCGGTCCAGAAGCTGTCATACCGCTCGATAGATGGGCCCTTCGTCGTGGTGGGGGTACTAGTACTGGTGGCAGCGATGACGACGGCGGCAGTCTGAGCCTGGATGAGGCCAAGCACGAACTCGACTTGATAAACCGTAGGCTCCGCATAGATGAGCTGGAAGAAACTCTAGAGAAGATTGAGGAAGCTGGCGTTGGCGGATACCTCGACGAGGAAGCTGTACAGAACGCCAGAGACGAACTCGAGCTTGCTAAGAAGAGTCTTGAGACGTCTGAGGCTAGGGTAGCCCTCAAGGAGGCCGAACTACTAGCAGTAGAGCGCAACATAGAACACATGGACGATGAGGTAGCCGCTTTGCTCAAGCAGTACGAAGCCGAGTACTACCTTGCCAAGGCTAAGGGAGAGTTGGAGGAATCACAGCAGGGCCTTATTAGTGCCGAGGAGTCGCTCCAGAAGGCTAAGGAAGACAACATTGTAACTTCCGACGATCTTAGAATAGCCGAACTTGAGTTGAAGATCGCCCGCATGGAATTGGAGGAAGCAACTGATAGCCTGACAAAAGCAACAGGAGGTAGAGGCGGCGGTGGTGGTGGCGGTCTTACTAGAGCAACAACCGACAGTGCAGAGGCCGCTCTACAGGCCGCTATTGCCGAACTCGAACTCAAGATAGCGAAGCAAGAACTCAAGGGTGCTATTGGCGGTTTGTTGGGCGACACAGGAAATGTCTCAGCGTTCTTTGCAATGCTTGAAGGTGGTGCTGAATCTGCCGCTGAGGCTGTTTGGGGTCTTATCAACGCTATAGCTGGTTTGGGTATGGACCTTAGCCCGCCCGACATAGATGCCCCGGACTTCCTCTCAGGTGGTAGC
>PUMR01000008.1 GCA_003551455.1 Mollicutes bacterium
CCACCGCCGGCAACAACCGTCTCGGCGGCGACGACCTCGACGAACGCGTCATCGACTACATCGTCAACGAATTCAAGAAAGAAAACGGTGTCGACCTGAAAAAGGACAAGATGGCCCTGCAGAGGGTCAAAGACGCCGCGGAGAAAGCGAAGAAGGAGCTCTCGAGCGTCACCCAGACCTCGGTATCGCTCCCCTACATCACCGTCGGCAGCGACGGACCGCTCCATCTCGACATGTCACTTTCGCGCGCCAAGTTCAACGAACTGACGAACGACCTCGTCGAGAAGACGCTCGGCCCCTTGAGAAGGGCTCTGAAAGACGCCGACATGAAGCCGGAGAACCTCGACCAGATCCTGCTCGTCGGCGGTTCGACGCGCATTCCCGCCGTACAGGAACTCCTCGAGAAAGAACTCGGCAAGAAACCCTCGAAAGGCATCAACCCCGACGAAGTCGTCGCCCTCGGCGCGGCCATCCAGGCCGGCGTGCTCCAAGGCGACGTCAAAGACGTCCTCCTGCTCGATGTCACCCCGCTCTCTTTGGGTATCGAGACCTTGGGCGGCGTCTTCACGAAACTGATCGACAGGAACACCACCATCCCCACGAACAAGTCGCAGATCTTCTCCACGGCCGAGGACAACCAGCCCGCCGTCGACATCCACGTCCTCCAGGGCGAGCGGCCCATGGCGAACCAGAACAAGACCCTCGGCAAATTCCAGCTCACCGACATTCCCCCCGCACCCCGGGGCGTGCCCCAGATCGAGGTCACCTTCGACATCGACGCCAACGGCATCGTCCACGTGACAGCCGAAGACAAGGGCACCGGCAAGAAACAAAACATCACCATCAAGAACAACGAAGGCCTCACCGAAGAAGAGATCGAACAAATGGTCAAAGAGGCCGAGGAGAACGCCGAGAAGGACAAGAAACTCAAAGAGGAAGCCGAGTTGAAGAATGAAGCCGACCAGCTCGTCTTCCAGACCACGAAGGCCCTGAAAGACCTCGGCGACGAAATCGACGAGAACGAGAAGAAAGATATCGAGGCGAAGGTCGACGAACTGAAAGAGGCTTTGAAACAAGAAGACATCGACGACATCAAGAAGAAGAAGGAAGCCCTCGAGTCCGTCGCCCAGAATCTCGCCCAGAAGGCCTATGAAAAGGCCCAGAAAGAAAAAGAGGCCCAAGAAGGGGCCCAACAGACCGAAGGCGAAGACGCCGACAAGAAAGATGACGACGACGATGTCGTCGACGCGGACTACGAAGAAGTCGACTGATACAGACGCGGGGCGGATTCCGCCCCGCGCGCTCACGATTTGAGGTGATTGCATGGCAGACAAGCGCGACTACTACGAAGTGTTGGGCGTGAACAAGAACGCAAGCAAAGAAGAGATCAAGTCCGCGTACAGGAAACTCGCGAGAAAATACCACCCCGACGTCAACAAGGCCGAAGACGCGGAAAAACGGTTCAAAGAGATCCGTGAAGCCTACGAGGTCCTCTCCGACCCGAAGAAGCGCGAGCAATACGACCGTTTCGGCCATTCGTTCAGCCAGCAGGGCGCCGGTGGCGCCCAGGGCTTCGAGGGCTTCGGCGATTTCGATTTCGAAGACATCTTCAGCCAGTTCTTCGGTGGCGGCGGCGCCCGCGGCGCGCGCGACAGGAACCGTCCGCGCAAAGGCCAAGACATCCAGAAGCGCATGCGCGTCTCTTTCAAGGAGGCCGTCAACGGCGCGAAGAAGAAAATCCGCACCACCGTCTATGAAGAATGCACCGCCTGCGGCGGCTCGGGCGCCGAAAAGAAAGACGACATCGAGACCTGTTCCCGCTGCCGCGGCACGGGAGCTGTCACCATGGAACAACAGACCCTCTTCGGCCGCACCCGCACACAGACGGTCTGTCCGACCTGTAACGGCTCGGGCAAGACCATCAAGAACAAGTGCTCCACCTGCGGCGGCGAAGGTTTCCAAGGCAAGCAGAAGACCGTCAACGTCACCGTTCCCGCCGGCGTCGACACCAACAACCAGATCCGCATGCCGGGCTTCGGCCACAAGGGCCAAAACGGCGGCCCGCCGGGGGACCTCTACATCGTCTTCGAAGTCGAAGAGGACGACGTCTTCCAGCGTCACGGCGACGACCTCGTCGTGGATGTGCCCATCAACATCGCCCAGGCGGCGCTCGGCGACGAGATCCGCGTCCCGACCCCCTATGGCGATGTGAAACTGAAGATTCCCACCGGGACCCAGAGCCACAAGACCTTCCGCATCCGCGGAAAAGGCATGACGAACATCAGAAGCAAGCGCCGGGGGGACCTCCACGCCATCATCAAGGTCATGACCCCGAAGAATCTCGACAAGCGCCAACAAAAGCTCTTCGAAGAACTGAAAAAGACCGACCTCGAAAGTTCGGAGACCCTCTGGGAAAAGGTCAAAGCCAAATTCAAGCAATGAATCCGCGCATCCTTGCAGGGAGGGCCGGATTCCGCCCCGGCACCGGCCGGGGCCTTTTTCCTTCTTGGCCGCGCAAACGGGTACAACAAGGGACAATACGACAGAAAGCGGGTGACAACGATGCGCATCGCCTTCACGACCATCGGCTGCAAGGTGAACCTCTATGAATCGGAGGCCCTGAAGAGCCTCTTTTCAGCGCGCGACCACGAGATCGTCCCTGATGACGCCTTCGCCGACGCCTATGTCGTGAACTCCTGCGCCGTCACCGCGACAAGCGCGAAAAAGAGCCGCCAGGCCGTCCGTAAAGCTTTCCGGAAAAATCCCGACGCCGTCATCGCCGTCATCGGCTGCTATTCGCAGCTCGAAAAAGAGGTCTTCGAGGCGATCGCGGGTGTCGATATCATCATGGGCACCATCAATCGTCCCCGCCTCGTCGACCATGTCGAAAAAATCGCGAAAGAGCGCGAAAGGATCACCGACATCGAGGATGTCACGAGGCAAAGGGCCTTCGACAGACTCGGGGTGACCTCCTTCACGGAAAGGACACGCGCTTTCTTGAAGATCCAGGACGGCTGCGACAACTTCTGCAGCTTCTGCATCATCCCCTTCGCCCGCGGCCGCATCCGTTCGCGGCCCGAAGAAGAGATCATCGAAGAGGCGAAGAAACTCGCCGCCAACGGCTACCAGGAGATCGTCCTCACGGGCATCCACACCGGGGCCTACGGCAAAGACCGTGAAGGTTTCACGCTTTCGGGCCTCGTGGAAAGCCTGTTGCGGATCCCTTCGCTGGAACGTCTCCGCCTCTCTTCGGTGGAGATCGGCGAAATCGACGACGACCTCCTCACGCTTCTGGAACAGGAAGAGAAGCTCGCCCCGCATCTGCACATCCCCCTCCAACATGGCGCCGACACCGTGCTCGCGCGGATGAACCGCCGCTACGATGTCAAAACGTTCAAGGAAACGATCGCGAAAGTCCGTGCGGCAGTGCCCGGGATCGCCATCACGACCGATGTCATCGCCGGTTTCCCCGGCGAGTCCGAAGCGGAGTTTCATGAGCTCGAAGAGACCATCGAAGCGATCGGCTTTTCCGAGCTCCATGTCTTCCCCTTCTCGCCGCGGCCCTTGACGAAAGCCGCCGCCATGCCCGACCAGGTGCCTTCCGCCGTGAAGAAGGCCCGGGTGCAAACTCTCCTCCGACTGAACGAGAAATTGGCGACAGCCTACCGCCGACACCTCCTCCGCGAAGGACGGGATTTGCGGCTTCTCGTCGAGCGTTGCGATGACGCATACTGCATGGGCCACACGGGCGAATATGTCCGGGTGCGGATCCCCGAAGCGGGAATCACCGTGAACACTTGTCGGACCGTCCGTCTCAAGGATGCCGGTTATCCCCTCGCCGAAGGGAAGCTCGTCTGATGAAACTTTGCGTCAAGAGGGCGCAAATCCTTTACAAGAGGCGGCTAGTCTGTTATTATGTCTGTAGTCCATTCACCGCAAAGCGGAAGGGAGGGAAATAACATGCCCAAGACCGTCGTACGAAACAACGAATCTCTTGAGAACGCCTTGAAGCGTTTCAAGAAGAATGTTTCGCGTGCGGGCACTCTCTCTGAAGCCAAAAAGCGGAAGCACTATGTGAAACCGAGTGTCGCCAAGAAGATCAAGCAGAACAAGAACAAGCGCAAGCGATAACGAAAAGAAATAACGGTGCGGAAACTTCCACCGTTATTTTTTTCCCGCCGGGGTGCGGGGCGCCCTTTTTGTGTGCTATAATAACTAAAGGGTCTTTTACGATTATCCCTACAAAGGAGCGGGTCGTTTGGAACTCACAACCCTCGATGTCACCTTCAAGAACATCAACACCTTCAGTGCGGTCATCGGCGTCGCCGACCGCCATTTGGACGTGCTCGGCCGTCTTTTCAACACGACGATCCACACCCGGGGCGACACGGTGAAGATCCCCGCCGCTGACAAAGACAAGAAAAAACGCCTCGAAGACACCTTGCACGTGCTCATCCGCCTCGTCGACAACAACATCTCCGTGACCGAGCGCGACGTCATCTATGTCGCGAAACTTGTGGGCGAGATGGAAAAAGAGGACATCCTCCAGCACTACCTCGACCGCAAAGAGATCATAAAGACCGTCACCGGCAAGCCGATCCACGCCAAGACCATCAACCAGACCCGCTATCTCGAGGCCATCGAGAAGAACGACCTCGTCTTTTCCGTCGGTCCCGCCGGCACGGGCAAGACCTACGTCGCGATCCTTTACGCCGTCCGGCAGCTCAAGAACGGCCACATCCGCAAGATCATCCTCACCCGCCCGGCCGTGGAAGCGGGCGAGAGCCTGGGATTCCTGCCCGGCGACCTCAAAGAGAAGATCGACCCCTATCTCCGTCCCCTCTATGACGCCTTGAACGAAGCCTTGGGCTTCAAGCAGACGAACGAACTCATCGAAGACGGGGTGATCGAGATCGCCCCGCTCGCCTACATGCGCGGGCGCACCCTCGAAAATGCCTATGTCGTGCTGGATGAGGCCCAAAACACCACCAAGGGGCAGATGAAGCTCTTCCTTTCGCGACTCGGTTTCCATTCGAAGATGATCGTCACGGGCGATCTCACCCAGATCGACCTCCCGCCCCGCGCCGAAAGCGGCCTCGTGCACGCCATCGAGATCCTCGAAGGCGTGAAAGGGGTGGAAGTGGTGCGCTTCGAGCGCATCGACGTCATCCGCCACCCGCTCATCCAAAACATACTGGAGCGATACGAAAATGATGAACATCGTTAACCAATGCGACCAGGAGAACTACGAGCCCTTGATCAAACCCGTGTTGAAAAGGGCCTACAAGCGGATGAAAGTGGACAAGAAGAAAATCGTCAACATCGTCCTCGTGACGAACGAATACATGCGGGAGTTGAACCGCACCTACCGCGACAAGGACGAAGTGACCGACGTCCTCACCTTCCCCGCTGCCATCGAGGAAGAACTCGGCGACATCTTCATCGCGCCGCGGAAAGCCCTCGAACAGGCCCGGGGGCACGGCCACACCTTCAAGCGCGAGCTCGCCTTCCTCGTCGTGCACGGCTTTTTGCACGCGCTCGGCTATGACCACGACACCGAGGAGAAGGAGCTCGTGATGTTCAATCTGCAAGAGAGGATCCTGGACGAAGTGAAAATCTTCCGGTGAGGTGAACCCCATGAAAGAAGAACTCGTACAAGCCGCAGTCGAAGCTCTGGAGAACGCCTATGTGCGCTACTCCCGTTTCCCCGTCGGCGCCGCCATCCGTCTCAAGGACGGCCGCATCGTCACCGGCGCGAACATCGAGAACGCCTCTTACGGCCTTTCCAACTGCGCCGAACGCTCGGCGCTCTTCGCCGCCTACAGCCAAGGGGTCCGAAAAGAGGACATCCTCGAGATGGCCGTCGCCACGAAGAACGAGAGTTTCGTCACGCCCTGCGGCGCCTGCCGACAGGTGATGAGCGAACTCGTCCGTCCCGATGTCGAGGTCCATCTCGTCAACAAGCATAAGAAAGTGAAGACCTTGAAGAACGAAGAACTCCTTCCCTACGCCTTCAACGAGGAGGAGCTCCCCCGATGAAATCGGGCTTCGTCGCCCTTGTCGGCCCCTCGAACGTCGGCAAGAGCACCTTCTTGAACGCGCTTTTGGGCGAAAAGGTCGCGATCACCTCGAAGAAGCCGCAGACGACGAGACACACCATCCGCGGCATCTACAACGACACCGACAGCCAGATCGTCTTCATCGACACCCCGGGGCTCTATCGGCCCCGTCATGAACTCGGCGCCCGCATGCGCCGTTCGGCGTTGAAGACCCTGAACGCGGTCGACATCGTCATGGTCATGATCGACGCCTTGAAGACCGAAGACCCCTTCGACCACGTCCTCCTCGACCGGCTCGAAGGCCTTTCCACCCCGGTGTTCCTCCTCGTGAACAAGATCGACGCCGTGCGCGACTTCGTGCGGCTGAAAGCCCATGTGGAAGAGTTGAAGGAACGTTTCCCCTTCGAGGCGGTCTTTCTCACGAGCGCCCTGAAGGGCTGGCACTTGCAAGAGATCGTCCGCGACTTGAAGGAATACCTCGAAGAAGGGCCCGCCTATTATCCGGCCGACATGGCCACCGACCAGACCGAGCGTTTCGTCATCGCCGAACGAATCCGCGAGAAGGTCCTCGAGGAGACACGGGAAGAAGTCCCCCACAGTGTGACGGTCCTCGTCGAGAGTCTGGCCTACGACGAAGAAAACCCCGACCTCTTGCACATCGCGGCGACCATCGTCGTCGAGCGGGAGTCGCAGAAAAGAATCGTCATCGGCAAAGGCGGAAAGATGATGAAAAGGATCGGCACGAAAGCGCGGCAGGACATCTTGGACCTCCTCGGGACGAAGATCTTCTTGGACCTCCACTGCAAGGTCGTCAAGGACTGGCGCAACAACCCTTCCCGCTTGCAGGACTTCGGCTACCGGGAGGAATGACCCTTGCGAGCCTATA
>PUMR01000044.1 GCA_003551455.1 Mollicutes bacterium
GGAGCCTTTCTTCAGAACCCCTGAATACACGCGGAAATAGGTGAGTCTTCCCACGAAGGGGTCGGTGGCGACCTTGAAGGCCAAGGCGGCGAATTTCTCTTCGTCGGACGAGGGCACCCGGACTTCTTCACCGTTTTTCATCTTCCCCTTGATGCGGACGACATCCGTCGGTGCGGGAAGATAGTCCAAGACGGCGTCCAAGACGAGTTTCACGCCTTTGTTCTTGAAGGCGCTGCCGCAAAGGACGGGGAAGAATTCGACATCGAGCGTCGCTTTCCGGATGGCCTCCTTGATCTTCTCGACGGGGACCTCTTCCCCTTCGAGATACATCATCATTACATCGTCGTCGAAATCGGCGAGCATCTCGATGAGTTCGCTGCGTCGCTCGGTGACGATCTCCCGGTATTCCTCGGGGATGTCGATCTCGACGGCGTTCTCTTCGGGGGCGCCGTCATAGCGATAGGCTTTCATCTCCACGAGGTCGATGATGCCTTCGAAATCCACTTCGGCGCCGATGGGCCATTGAATCGCCGCCGCTTTCACGCCGAGTCTTTCATCGAGGGATTTCACGCTGAAGGCGAAATCCGCGCCGATCTTGTCCATCTTGTTGACGAAGACGATGCGCGGTACCATGTATTCGGTCGCCTGCCGCCAGACGGTCTCCGTCTGGGGCTCGACACCCGCCTGGGCGTCGAGTACGGTCACCGCACCGTCAAGGACACGCAAGGAACGGGAGACTTCGACCGTGAAATCGACATGGCCGGGCGTGTCGATGATGTTCACTCGGTGGTCGCGCCAAAAGGCGGTCGTGGCCGCAGAGGTGATGGTGATGCCCCTTTCTTGTTCTTGGTCCATCCAGTCCATCTGGGAGGCGCCTTCGTGCGTCTCTCCCATCTTGTGGATTTTGCCAGTGTGAAAGAGGACGCGCTCCGTCGTCGTTGTCTTCCCGGCGTCAATATGCGCCATTATGCCGATGTTCCGGGTTTTTTCCAAGCTGTATCTGCGTGCCATGACTGGTGCTCCTTCCTGCTATTACCAGCGGTAATGCGCGAACGCTTTGTTCGCTTCCGCCATCCTGTGCATGTCTTCGCGTTTCTTCACGGACTGTCCTTCGCCGTTCGCGGCGGCGACAATCTCTTTGGCGAGACGCTCTTCCATGGTCTTTTCGCCACGGAGTCGCGCGTATTGGGTGATCCAGCGAAGTCCCAGGGTGTAGCGTCTTTCTTCACGGACTTCCATGGGGACCTGGTAGTTCTGTCCGCCGACGCGGCGCGCCCGGACTTCGAATGTGGGCATGACATTGTCCAACGCCTCCTCGAACACTTCGAGGGGGGGGCGGTTGGTGATCTCTTCGATACGGCCGAACGCGGTGTAGAGAAGGCGCTGTGCCGTGTTCTTCTTGCCGTCTTTCATGATGCTGTTGATGAGTTTCGTGACGAGTTTCGAGTCGTACACCGGGTCGGGCAGTACGTCCCGTTTCGCCACATGTCCTCTGCGGGGCATGGCAGGTTCCTCCTTTCAAGAATCTGTCTTTCCTACCTACATTTCTTCCTTCTTGGTTCCGTATTTCGAACGTCCCTGTTTCCGGTCGACGACGCCTTCAGCGTCCAATGTGCCGCGGACAACGTGATAGCGCACACCCGGAAGGTCCTTGACACGACCGCCGCGGATGAGGACGACGCTGTGCTCTTGCAGCTTATGGCCGATACCGGGGATGTAGGCCGTCACTTCCACGCCGTTCGTCAAACGGACACGGGCGTATTTACGGAGCGCCGAGTTCGGCTTCTTGGGTGTCATGGTCGCGACCCGCACGCACACGCCCCGTTTCTGCGGACTGGGCAGATGGGTGTAGCGCCGCTTGATCGAGTTGTAGTTGATGGCCAGATGTGGGGACTTGGACTTCTTCTTGCGGGTCTTGCGTCCTTTTCTGACGAGTTGGTTGATGGTCGGCATGTTGTTCCTCCTCTCCTGTTTTTTTCACAACACATCCATGTGTGTCGAATGTAGTGGATTGATGGCGAAAGCCGGTCATAGCCGGGCAGTTTTCGCACTTGACGCACGTGTAATTATATAACACCGTTCCAGGTGTGTCAATGTGTCCGGCGGAAAAAAAGCCGGGCCGCCTCGAGGCGACCCGGCAACAATGTCTCACGACTTGTCGTCGAGACCGGAAATCTCCTCGTAGTCCTGTTTTTCGAATTCTTCGTCGACGTGTTCGAAATCGGGGTCGACAAAATCCTCTTCCCCTTCGAATTCGTCGTCGAACTCGCTTCCTTCCGGCCGTTCATAGTCGAAACTCTTATGGCGGAGGATACCGGTCCCGGCGGGGATGCGGCCGCCGATGATGACATTCTCCTTGAGTCCGGCGAGTTCGTCGGTCTTGGCGCGGATGGCCGCGTCGGTCAGGACCCGGGTGGTCTCTTGGAAACTCGCGGCCGAGAGGAACGAATCGCTCCGCAAGGACGCGCGGGTGATGCCGAGGAGGGCGGGGCGGCCGATGGCCGGCCGTTTCCGTTCGGCGATGGCCTCTCTGTTGGCTTCGCGGAAGGTCTTGTAATCCACCTGGGCCCCCGGAAGGAGTTCGGTGTCGCCCTCGACGACGATGTCGATCTTGCACATCATCTGGTGGATGATGATCTCGATATGTTTGTCGGAGATCTCGACACCCTGCGAACGGTATACCTTCTGGACTTCCTTCAGGATGTATTGTTGGACGGTCTCGGCGTCGGTAACTTTCAAGAGCTGGCGGGGGTGGATGGAGCCTTCGGTGATCTTCTGACCCGCCCGCACGCTCTCGCCTTCCTCGACGAGGAGGGTGACGTTGCTGTCGGTCTCGTATTCGCGGGATTCGACCTCGCCGGTGACGGTGACCTTGTAGCGTTCGTCGATCTGTTCGATTTGTTCGATGGTGCCGTCGAATTCGGCGATGATGGCCTTACCTTTGGGATCGCGTGCTTCAAAGAGCTCCTGGATCCGCGGCAGACCCTGGGTGATGTCGGCCCCGGCCACGCCGCCGGTGTGGAAGGTCCGCATGGTGAGCTGCGTGCCCGGTTCGCCGATGGATTGGGCGGCGATGATGCCGACGCTTTCCCCGACTTCGACCTCTTCGCCGGTGGCGAGATTCCTGCCGTAACATTTACGGCAGACGCCGCCGTGGGCGTTGCACATGAGCACGTTGCGAATCTTCATCTTTTCGACACCCGCGTCGACGATCTCTCGCGCCAGTTCATCGGTGAGGTAGGTGTCCTTCTCGACGAGGACCTCGCCCGTCTCCGGGTGGGCCAGGGTCTCTTGGCTGTAACGGCCGACGATCCGGTCGTAGAGGGATTCGATGTTGCTGCCGTCGTTGTCCTTGAAGGCTTCGATCAAGGTTCCGCGGTCGGTGCCGCAATCGTCCTCCGTCACCACGAGGTCCTGGCTGACATCGACGAGACGCCGGGTCAGATAGCCGCTGTCGGCGGTCTTCAAGGCGGTGTCGGTGGAGCCTTTTCTCGCACCGTGGGTGGAGATGAAGAACTCACTCATCGTGAGACCTTCGCGGAAGGAGGCCTTGATGGGAAGTTCGATCGTCTGGCCGGAAGGATTGCTCATAAGACCCCGGATGCCGGCGAGCTGGGTGAAGTTGGAGATGTTGCCGCGGGATCCGGACGTGCTCATCATGTGGATGTGGTTGTCGACGGTGAGTTCTTCGCGGATGCCCGATTGGATCTGTTCCTTGGCGTCCTCCCAGACCGAGATGACGAGGCTCCTTCTCTCGTTGTCGGTGAGAAAGCCGTCGTCATGCATCTTCTGGATCTCATCGACCTTCTTCTCGGCTTCGAGGAGGATATCGCCCTTCTTGCTGTAGGGCTGGATGTCGAAGGCGCTGACGGTGATACCGGCGTCCGTCGAATATTTGAAGCCGAGGTTTTTCATCTTGTCGAGCATCTTCGAGGTCTCGTTGATCTTGAAGTCGGAAAACACCCGGCTGATGATGCGGGAGAGGAATTTCTTGTCGAAGGGTTTGGCCAGGCGGCAGGCGCCTTGTTCTTCGAGTTTGATGATCTCCTTCTCGACCGCTTGGACTTCTTCGAGCGAAGCTTCCACGCTCCGCCTTTGGAGCCTGGCGAGTTCATGATAGAGTTTTTCGAGTTCCAGACGGCTCTCGATGACTTCCCGGATGTTCTCGCCGCGGCCGACAAAATACTTGTCGGGGGTCTCCTCGTCGAGGTTCGCCGCTTCGGGCTCGTTCAAGTAGGGGAAACTCCGCGGAAGAATCTCGTTGAAGATGAGTTTTCCCATGGTGGTCATGAGATAGCTCTCTTTCTGCTTGTCCGTCAAGGGAGCGTTACCGAGCGTGGAAGCCCTGAGAGCGATGACGGCGTGCAAGCCGATCTCTTCGTTCTCGAAGGCGAGCCGCGCCTCCTTGGAATCCTTGAAGACCTTCCCCTCACCCTTCTGGTCGGTGCGTTCGAGGGTGAGATAATAGTTGCCGAGCACCATGTCCTGCGAAGGGGTGACGACGGGCTTGCCATCTTTGGGATTGAGGATGTTGTTGGAGGCGAGCATGAGCACGCGGGCTTCGGCCTGCGCTTCTTCCGAAAGCGGCACGTGCACCGCCATCTGGTCGCCGTCGAAGTCGGCGTTGAAAGCGGTGGTGACGAGCGGATGCAAGCGGATGGCCTTGCCCTCGATGAGTTTGGGCTCGAACGCCTGGATGCCGAGACGGTGCAGGGTGGGCGCCCGGTTCAAGAGGACCGGATGCTCCTCGATGACTTCCTCGAGGACCTCCCAGATTCTGGGATCGTAATCCTCGATCAGTTTCTTGGCGTTTTTGATGTTGTTGGCGATGTCGCGGTTGATGAGCTCGCGGATGACGAAGGGTTTGAAGAGGCTTATCGCCATCTCGCGGGGGATACCCGCCTGATACATCTCGAGGTCGGGCCCGACGACGATGACGCTCCGGCCCGAGTAATCGACGCGTTTGCCGAGGAGGTTTTGGCGGAAGCGTCCCTGCTTGCCCCGGAGCATGTCGGAGAGGCTCTTCAGGGGACGGTTCTTCTCGACGACGGCTTTGCGCCCGCGCTTGGAGTTGTCGATGAGCGCGTCGACCGCCTCCTGCAACATCCTCCGTTCGTTCTTGGTGATAAGATGGGGGGCGTTTTGCTCTTTTTGGCGTTTCAGGCGGTTGTTGCGGTTGAGGATGCGCCGATAGAGGTCGTTCAGGTCGGTCGTCGCGAAACGGCCGCCGTCAAGCTGCACCATGGGGCGGAGTTCGGGCGGGATGACGGGCAGGACGTCCATGACCATCCATTCGGGCTTGTTGTCGCTCTTGCGGAAGGCCTCGATGATCTCGAGGCGTTTGATGTGTTTTTGGCGTTTCTGCTTGGAAGCGGTGGGAAGGGCCTTCCGGAGTTTGTAGGCCTCTTCGGCCAAATCGAGCCGCTGCAGGAGGACCTTGACGGCCTCGGCCCCGGTGAGGGCTTTGAAACGGCTGCCGAATTCCATGTATTTCTTGGTGTATTCGGCTTCGGAGAGGATCTGTTTGTAATGGAGGTCGGTGTCGCCTTTGTCGATGACGATGTAGCTCGCGAGATAGACGACCTCCTCGAGGTCTTTGGATTTGATGTCTAGCAATGTCGCGATACGCGAGGGGGTGTTGCGGAGATACCAGGTGTGCACGACCGGGGCGGCGAGCTTGATGTGGCCCATCCGCTCGCGGCGGACCTTGCTCTCGGTGATCTCCACGCCGCAGTCTTTACACTTCTTGCCCGTATGGGCGCTCTTTTTCTTGTTGTTGCAGGCGCACTGATAATCCTTGGTGGGGCCGAAGATGACCTCGCAGAAAAGGCCGTCACGTTCGGGTTTCAGTGTGCGGTAGTTGATGGTCTCGTGTTTCTTGACTTCGCCGAAGGACCAAGAAAGGATCTCTTCGGGGGATGCCAAGCGGATTTTGTAATGGAGGTATTTCTGGCTCATCAAATCACCTTGTCCTCATTCAGGAATCGAAACCGTATTTTTCCACATAGTCGTGTTCGGCGGAGTCTTCCACGAGGCTCTTGCGGGCCTCGTTCTCATGGGTGTCGCGGTTGATGAGTTCCACGCTGATACCCAAGGACTGGAGTTCCCTCGTCAAGACGCGGAAGGATTCGGGGAGACTCGGTTCGGGAATGCTCTTGCCGTCGACGATGGCGCGGAAGACCTTGTTCCGGCCGATGATGTCGTCGCTCTTCACGGTGAGCATCTCTTGCAGGCAGTAGGCCGCGCCGTAGGCCTCGAGCGCCCAGACTTCCATCTCGCCGAAACGCTGGCCGCCGTTTTGGGCTTTTCCGCCCATCGGCTGCTGGGTGACGAGTGTGTAGGGGCCGACGCTCCGGGCGTGGAGTTTGTCGTCGACCATGTGGTCGAGCTTGATCATGTGCATGATGCCGACGGCGACGTCGTTGTCGTAACGTTCGCCCGTGAGGCCCGAATAGAGGGGCGTCTTGCCATTTTGGCTGAGGGCCGCCTCGCGCATGATCTCGTCGAGGTCCTCGCTCTCGACGCCGTCGAAGACGGGGCTCGCGATGTGGACGCCGAGTTTCTCCGCGGCCATGCCGAGATGGATCTCCAGCACCTGGCCGATGTTCATCCTTGAGGGCACACCCAACGGATTCAACATGATGTCCACGGGACGGCCGTCGGGCAGGAAGGGCATGTCCTCTTCGGGGAGGATTTTCGAGATGACGCCCTTGTTGCCGTGGCGTCCGGCCATCTTGTCGCCTTCGGAAATCTTGCGTTTTTGCACGATGAAGACGTGCACGACCTCGTTCGCGCCGGGCGGCAGTTCGTCGCCGGCTTCGCGGGAAAAATGCCTGACGCTGTGAACGATGCC
>PUMR01000016.1 GCA_003551455.1 Mollicutes bacterium
GTACTCCGGTCCGCCGCCTTCGACCTTTTCGGTCTTCGAATAGCGGCCGCAGCCGATGGGACAGCGGTGACAAGCTTCGCGGCGGACGAGATACTTCTCGGCGAGGGTCTCGCCCGAGGTCTCCTCGGCGCCGTCGAACACACCGGTCTGGAAGTTCCGCGTGGGGTAGGCGCCGATGCCGTTGATGACGTTGACGAGCACGGCGGTGCCGTAGGTCGGCAACCCTTCGCCCGTGACGGGATTGTCTTTGAGTTTCTGTGTGGAAGCCTTGTTCTTCTCTTTGACCTTCTCTTCGTCGAAGAGGTCGACCTTGTGTTTTCCACGAACCTGGATGGCTTTGAGGTTCTTGCTGCCCATGACGGCGCCGACGCCGCTTCTTCCGGCCGCCCGGTCGCCATCATTCATGACGGAAGCGATCTTGACCTGCTTCTCCCCTGCGGGGCCGATGGAGAGGACATTGGTGTGCTTGTCGGTCGTGAGCTTTTCGGTCGTCTCGCCGACATACTTGCCCCAAAGGCCGCTTGCGTCCTTGATTTCGACCTTGTCCTCGTCGATGGCGAGATAGACGGGCTTCTCGCTCTTGCCTTCGACGATGATGGCGTCATAGCCGGCGTATTTGAGTCTCGCACCCCAAGTGCCGCCGGAGTTGCTCGAGGCGATGGTGCCCGAAAGGGGCGACTTGGTGACGACCATATAGCGGCCGCCCGTCGGTGAAGGTGTGCCCGACATCGGGCCGTTGGCGAAGACGATCTTGTTGTCGGGGCTCAAGGGATCGACTTTCGGGTCGATCTCGTCATAGAGGAGCTTGGTGCCCAGACCGCGCCCACCGACGAACTTTTTCGCCATCTCGATATCGAGGTTCTCCACGTTGGTCTTGCCTTCGGTCAGATTCACACGTAACAACTTACCCATGTAACCAAACACGATTCGAATCCCCCTTGGTTCATATTTGTTCTTCACTCTTCATTATACTAATAAAAGCAATCCTACTCAATATGTATATAATCGTATTTTCCCATAAACGGAAAATTTCTCGATATGGTCGGTATCATTCGCCTTCCATTTACGCTATAATGGGATTGGAAAGTGTTCCGAGTCGTTCAGCCTACGGTATAACGGCCATGGCTGACGACCGACAGGGTGCGGAGGGAAACGTCCGTGCCTCCCATGCTTGGAAAGGGACCGGGTTTTCCTTTCTTTGCGTTGGGGAAACCCCTTTTTCGTGGAAAGGACAAGCCTCATGCTAAAACGGGTCTTGGTCATCCTGACGATTATGACGACGGCTATAGCGCTGGCCGCCTGCCGGGCGGAACGTTTGACGATCGTGACGACGACATCCCTCGAGAACAGCGGGCTTCTCGATGAAATCCTCCCCCATTTCGAAGCCGAATACGGGATGAAAACACGTGTGGTCGCCGTGGGAACGGGGGCGGCCCTCGAGATGGGAAGGCTCGGGCAGGCCGACATCCTGTTGGTCCATGACGAAAAAATGGAACTCGCGTTCATGGGAGATGGCTACGGTGGACAAAGAGAGACCTTCGCTCACAATGACTTCCTCATCGCGGGGGCGGACGCCTTGTCCGCGGACTCGCTCGCGGACGCTTTGCTCTCGTTGCACGACAACCACACGTTCTACTCGCGCGGAGACGATTCGGGCACCCACGTCAGGGAGCTTCATCTTTGGAAGAGCCACGGATATGACCCCGCCACGTTCGGCCGCTGGTACAAAGAGACGGGACAGGGGATGGGCTCGACGTTGAACATAGCCGCTTTGGCCGGGGGCTACACCCTGACCGACAGGGGGACGTATCTCGCGCTGCGTCAAGAGCTCGACATCACGGTCGCCTATGCCGAACCCGAAAACGAAGACTTGCAGAACCCCTACAGCATCATCAAGGTCGCGACATCCGTCCGCGGCGGCGATGGGGATGCCGCCCGGCGGTTCTTCGCCTGGTTCACTTCGGCGGCGACCCAAGAGCTGATCGGCGAATACCGGGTGGATGGCGAACGACTCTTCATCCCCGAGGAGGAATGAATGATGATTGCGGAAGGCTTGAGAACCGCTTTCGAACTGCTTGTGTCGTTGGATTGGGAGATCTATCAGATCATCCTCTTGTCTTTGGCAATCTCTTTGTCGGCGACGCTCGCCGCCGGTGTGCCCGGGGTGCTTTTCGGCATCCTCGTCTCCATCGGCCGCTTCAAGGGGAAAAGGATCGTGAAAGTCCTCCTCTTCACCTTCATGGGGGTGCCGCCGGTCGTCATGGGGCTTGTCGTCCTTCTGCTCGCGGTGGGTCCCTTGCGCCCCTTCGATCTCGTCTTCACCCGGACGGCGATGTTTTTCGCGCAATTCCTGCTCGTGCTCCCCATCATCGCCGGAAGCATCATCATCACGAGCGAGAAGACACAGGTACGGACGTTGGAGACGGCGACAACGCTCGGTGCGAGGCGCATGCAGAAAGTGGCCCTGCTCATGAGAGAGACCAAGCCCTTCATCTTCATGAGTCTCATCCTCGCTTTCTCCCGCGCCATCGCCGAGGTCGGGGCGGTGATGCTCGTCGGCGGCAACATCAAAGGCGAGACGCGGGTCATGACGACTTTCATCGCCATGAACACGTCCATGGGGCAGTTCGGGACATCGATCGCCATGGGGATTATCCTCCTTCTTCTCGCTTTTCTCGTCCACTTCGCCCTGTCGCGCTTCCGGAGCGATTTCTATGGTTAGTCTACAGAATGTCGCGGTGGAATATCCCGCTTTGCGCATCGCTTATGAAGACTATTTGTTTCCCGAAAAGGCCGTGACCGTCGTCACAGGCAAGAACGGCACGGGGAAGACGACGCTCTTGAAGGCCATCGGCGGCTTGATCAGCCACGAAGGTAAGATCGAGAAACGGGGGTTCGCGACCCTCCATTTCCAAGACCCCGTCCTTTTCGACCGTTCCGTATACAAGAACATCGTCTATCCGCTCGAAATCCGTGGTCGCGATGTGACAGACTATGAAGAGCGTATCCATGAATATGCCCGTCTCATGGGCCTTGAACAAAAACTCCACGAGAACGCCAAGGCGCTCTCTTCGGGCCAGAAGATGAAAGCATCCTTCCTCAGGAGCGTCATCTTCGCGCCGGAGATCCTCCTTCTCGACGAGCCCACGACGCACCTCGACATCGAGTCGATCCAAGAATTGAAGACCATGGTGTGCAAGCTGAAAGAGACGATGACCATCATCCTCGTCTGTCACGACCAGGCTTTCAACGAAGCCGTGGCCGACGATTACTACCACTTGGGAGGTTGAACATGTTACAGGTGAAAAGCCTCGAGGACGCCTATGCAATCCTCAAAAAAACAAGCAAGGATCTTCACATCAAAACGGAGCGGATCGCCGTCGAGGTGGCCCTCGACCGGGTGGCCGCCACCGATGTCACGGCCGTGGAGGAAGTGCCGCATTTTGCCCGTTCGGCGGTCGACGGCTATGCCGTCGATCACAGGTCCGTCGCGCTCGCTAGCGAGAGTTCGCCCGTGCCCTTGAAGTGTCAGGGCGCCGTCGCGATGGGAAAAGCGGCTGATAAGGAAGTCGCCAAGGACACCACCGTCTATGTGCCGACGGGCGGGCACATCCCGGAAGGGGCCACGACGATGGTGATGATCGAGGACACCGAAGAAGTCGGCGAAGAGATCCTCATCAAGCGGGCGGCCTCCAAATGGGAGAACATCCAAAAGAAAGGTAGCGATATGCGGCAAGGGGATGTGCTTTTGAAAAAGGGAGAGAAAGTGACTTCCCGCACCGTGGGTGCTTTGAAGGCGGTCGGCATCGAAGAGGTCGAAGTGTACGAGAGACTGTCCGCCGCCCTCATTTCCACAGGCGACGAGATCGTGACCGGAAAGCCGGCAATCGGCGAAGTGCGCGACATCAACACCTTCACCCTGTCGGCCACTTTGCAAAAACGGGGCGTCCGCCTCACAGGAAAAACCGTCATCAAAGACGACCCCGCCCTGTTCCGCGATACCATCACCAAAGCCTTGGCAGAGAGCCACATCGTCTTCATCTCCGGCGGGAGCTCCGTCGGGGAGGAGGACTACACCCGGAAAGTGTTAGAGGACATCGGCGCCGAGATCCTGCTGCACGGACTCGCCTTGAAACCGGGAAAGCCGACCATCATCGCCACGAAGGACCAAAAAATGGTCATCGGTCTTCCCGGTCATCCGACCAGCGCCTATGTCGTCCTCCATCTCCTCTTCCCCTCGATCATGGAGGCTTTCACGGGGCTGAAAGAAAGGGAACATCCGCCCTTCGAGGGTGTATTGGCGACGAACGCGCCCGGAGCGCCGGGCAGGACCTTCTGTCAAGTCGTGGAACTCGAAGCGGGTGATCCGTTCCTCGTGCGACCCCTGTTTGCGAAATCGGGCGCCATCAACGCCTTGAACCGGGCGCATGGCTACATCGTCATCCCCGCCGGGACGGAAGGGTTCGCCAAAGGACGCCGGGTCAAGGTGTATGGATTGGAGGATTAGATGGGAAGAAATGTCTATCTCGAAAGCGTCGATCTCGACAAGGCGAAAAAGCTCACGGAAGAACTCGCCGGCAAGAAAGGGGCTTTGGCGCGCGAAGCCGTCAATACCGATGAAGCGTTAGGCAGAGTGACCGCCCGCACGATCAAGGCGAAAGTCTCTTCTCCTTGTTATAACGCGAGTGCGATGGACGGCGTGGCATTGAGAGCGGAAGCTACCGAGGAGGCGACGGAATCCACACCCGTGACCCTCGAAGAAAAGGACTATCGCCATGTGAACACCGGCGACATGATCCCGCCGCCCTTCGATGCCGTCGTCATGATCGAAGACGTCCATGAGACGGAAGACAGCCGCATCCAACTCTATGGCTCCGTTTCTTCCTATGAGAACATCCGTCCCATCGGCGAGGATATCGCTGAAGGCAGTCTCATCCTGCCGAAGAACCACCAGATCCGGCCCATCGACATCGCGGCGCTCGTCGCCGGTGGCGTGGAAACTGTCGAAGTCCTGCAAAAGCCGCGCATCGCCATTTTCCCGACGGGCGAAGAGATCGTGCCTCATGCGAAGGATTTGCGGAAGGGACGCATCATCGACTCGAACTCCCGCTATCTGAAGCATGAGGTGGAAATGCTCGGCGCCGCGGTGAGGGTGTATGAAACGGTTCCCGACGATGAAGAAAGACTCGCATCCGCTTTGAAGAAGGCCGCGAAGGAGCACGACACCATCCTCGTCATCGCGGGAAGCAGCGCCGGCGGCAAGGACTTCACCCGGCAGGTCGTCGAAAAGGAGGGAGTCCTCCATCTCCACGGAGTGAACATCAAACCGGGAAAGCCGGTCATCGTCGGGGAGATCCGGGAAGCGACCGTCTTCGGCATCCCGGGCTATCCCGTGAGCGCCTTCGTGAGTTTCGAGTTTCTCGTCCGCCCCTTCTTGGAAAAGCGCCTCCGACAGATTCCTTCCGAGCGTGCCATTCTCGAGGCCACGCTCGGCAAGAGCATCCACTCTTCACTGCGTCATGAGGAGTTCGTGCGGGTGAAAGTCGGCAAGATGGATACCCACTACAAGGCCTTCGCCCTACAAAGAGGGGCGGGGGTGAGTTCGAGCCTCGTGAAGGCCGACGGCTTGGTCCGGATTGTCAAACACGCCGAAGGATTGCGGGCGGGCGAAACGGTCGACGTCTTGCTCATGCGTGAAATCGCCGAGATCGATCAAGCGCTCATCGTCACGGGCAGCCACGACATCATGCTCGATGAGATCGACGACCTCTTGCGTGAAGACGATGTGCGCCTCTCCGTCTCGCACGTGGGAAGCTTCGGCGGTGTCGCCGCCATGAAAGCGGGCGAGTGCCACCTCGCCCCCGTCCACATCATGGATGAAAGAGGCGGCTACAACCGTTTCCTCCTCGAAAAGCATCTTCCCGAAGGACACGCTCTCATCCGGGGCGCGGGCAGGATGCAGGGACTCTATGTGAAAAAGGGCAACCCGAAGAACATCCGTTCACTCCGTGACCTCGAGAGGCGCGATGTCACCTTCGTCAACCGCCAAAGGGGTAGCGGCACGCGGATCCTTCTCGACCACATGTTGGCAAAAGAGGGGATCGATCCGGAAAGGATCAAGGGCTACACCCAGGAACTCTCGACGCACACGGCCGTCGCCGCCAGTGTCCTGGACGAGGAGTTCGATTGCGGACTCGGCGTCGAAAGCGTCGCCAACATCCACAGTCTGGACTTTCTTCCCATCGGCGCCGAGCACTACGATTTCTTGGTGAAAAGGGATGCTCTGGACGAGGCGAAAATCCGCGCCTTCAGGCGGGTCCTTTCTTCTTCCGTCTTGGCCGAGCGTCTCGAAGCGATCGGCGGCTACACGCTGGATGATGCCGGCGAAATCATCGAAAGGGGACGATAGCGATGCGCGATTCCTTCCAAAGGGAAATCGACTACATGCGGGTGAGCGTGACCGACCGCTGCAATCTCCGTTGTGCCTACTGCATGCCCGAGGAGGGCATCGCGCACAAATTGGCGCATGCGGAGATCCTCCGCGACGAGGAGATCGTCGCCATTGTCAAGGTCGCCGCCCGGATGGGCGTGAAAAAGATCCGCCTTACGGGCGGGGAGCCCCTCGTCCGCAAGGGGGTTGTGGACCTCATCAAGAAGATCCGGGCCGTGGAAGGCATCGAGGAGCTCGTCCTCACGACGAACGGCATCCTGCTCCAAGGACGGGCGCAAGAACTCAAAGCGGCCGGCATCGACCGGGTCAACCTGA
>PUMR01000089.1 GCA_003551455.1 Mollicutes bacterium
CATGATTGCATCGAGGACACGGACGCGACCTATGAATCGATCGAGGCCGACTTCGGCGAAGAGGCCGCCCTCCTCATCGAGGGTGTGACGAAACTCGGCCAATACAAGTTCAAAGGCGTCGAAAACGTCGGCGAAGAGAAACGGGAGGCCCAAGCGAAGAATTATCAAAAGATGCTGCTTGCCATGGCCAAAGACATCCGCGTCATCATCGTGAAACTCGCCGACCGCCTCCACAACATGCGGACGCTTTCGAATCTCGAACCCCCGAAACAGAAACGGATCGCGAAAGAGACGCTCGACATCTTCGCGCCTTTGGCCCACCGTCTCGGTATGTACATCATGAAGGCCGAACTCGAGGACACGAGCTTCAAATATCTCAACCCCGCCCAATACCGCCGCATCGCCCAGATGATCAAGGACACCCGCGAAGCGCGCGAAGAGGACCTCGACAGCATGCAGAAAAAACTCGAGGACCTGCTCGAGCGACACAACTTCTCCTATGACGTCCGCGGCCGCGTCAAGAACATCTATTCCGTCTACAAGAAGATGCAGGCGCGAAAGAAGGAGTTCGACGAGATCTACGACCTCCTCGCCCTCCGCATCATCGTCGAGAGCGTCGAGGCCTGCTATAGCGCCATCGGGGTCATCCACAGCCGCTTCACCCCCATCCCCAACCGCTTCAAGGACTACATCGCCATGCCCAAGCCCAACCTCTACCAGTCCCTCCACACTTCCGTCATCGCCGACGGCAAGATCTACGAGGTCCAGATCCGCACCAAACGCATGGACCAGATCGCCGAATACGGGGTCGCCGCCCACTGGGCCTACAAGGAGAAGGGCGCCTCCGCCCCGATGACGAAAGTCGTGAGCGAGAAACTCAAATGGTACGGTGAACTCATCAAGTTCACCGAAGAGCGCGAACGCGACGAGGACGTACTCGACCTCCTCCGGGACGACATCTTCCAGTCCAACGTCTATGTCTTCACGCCCGACGGCGACATCATCGATTTGCCGGTGGGCTCCACCCCCATCGATTTCGCCTTCCGCATCCACACCGAGGTCGGCATCCGCGCCGTGGGCGCAATCGTCAACGGCAAGATCGTCCCCCTCGACTACGAACTGCAGACGGGGGACGTCTGTGAGATCCGCACCTCGAAGGCGAGCTACGGCCCGAACGAGAACTGGCTGAAGATCGTCAAGACCTCGGGCGCGAAATCGAAGATCAAGAACTATCTGAACAAACAACGCCGGGACGTGCTCCACCGCATGGGCAAGGAAGAGTTCGACAAGGAGCTCGAGCGCCGGCAGGCCGAGTTCTCCCTCACCGACAAG
Organism: Mollicutes bacterium; assembly: GCA_003551455.1. The sequence continues at coordinate 1,333 of PUMR01000089.1, forward strand.
ACGGCGAAGAAGTTCTTCCAGCACAAAGGCATCAAGAACGCCGAGGACCTCTATGTGGAGATTGGCAAGAACACCATCACCGCCCGGACGGCCCTGAACGCCATGTTGAAAGAAGAGACCGTCAAGGACGAGAAGCTCATCGAGGCCATCAACCGCCAACAGCGCGCGGAAGCCAAGAGCGATTCCAACATCCTCGTCGAGGGCCTCGAGAATCCTTCGGTGAAACTCTCGAACTGTTGCACGCCGATTCCGGGGGACGCCATCAAGGGCTACATCTCCAAAGGGACGGGCATCGCCGTCCACCGCAGCGACTGCAAGAACCTCGAAAGCTTAGAGCCCGAACGGTTCATCGATGTCTATTGGGCCCAGGATGAAGAGAGCGCCTACCGCGTGAGCATCCGCATCCACGTCAACAACCGCGACAACATCCTCGCCGAGATCATCAACACCATCACCACCCACAAAGGCAGCGTCGACCAGGTCAACGCCACCACCAACAAGCGCGGCGAGGGCGTGGTCAAGCTGAAAATCGGCGTCAAGAACACCGCCGAACTCGACCAGATCACCCAAAACATCAAAAAAATCCACGGAGTCTTGCAAATCGAGAGGTTGATGAAGTGATGAAAGTACTCGCCCAACGTGTGAAAAACGCCGAATGCGCAATCGACGGCAAGCCCCATGCCCGGATCGGCAAGGGCCTCCTCCTTTTCGTCTCCTTCCGGGAGGACGATGCGCGGGACGTGATCCCCGAGATGGCGAAAAAGGTCGCTTCTTTGCGCATCTTCGCGGACGATGAAGACAAGATGAACCTCTCCGCGAAAGATGTCGGTCTCGAGATCCTCTCCATCAGCCAGTTCACCCTGGAAGCCGACACGAAGAAGGGGAACCGTCCCTCTTTCACAAAAGCGAAAGCGCCCAAAGAAGCCGAGATCTTCTTCCACGCCTTCGGCGAAGCGCTCGAAAGGGAGGGATTGCGTGTCTATGAGGGCGTCTTCGGCGCCCGCATGGAGATTTCCCTCGTGAACGACGGCCCCGTCACGATCCTCCTCGAGAAGGGGGGCGAAGCGTCTTGATCCGCAAACTCGAAGAGAAAGACCGCGAAAGCGTCCTCGAATTCCTCTACGAAGAGCCGGAAGTGAACCTCTATCTCATCGGCGACATCCACAACTCCGGCTTCGACAACGACCACCAGCAGCTCTACGCCGAGTTCCGCGACGGCGGATACTACGCCGTCATGGGCCGGAACCGCTCGCAGATCACCTATTACGCGCTGGATACCGACTTCAACGAAGAATGGATCAGTGTCTTCAATCAATTCGATTTCCTCTTCCTCTCGGCGAAAGAGAAACTCATCCAGCCCATCAAAGCCTTCTATCCCGACATGCAGGAAGACAAGATGGATTTCATGAAGTCGACCGCGTTCACCCCCGATGGGGACATCGACTATTCGGAGATCGAGATCCTGAAGACGGAAGCAGAGGCGAAGAAGGTCTACGACCTCCTCGCGACGATAGAAGAACTCTATACCGTCCACAAGAAGACGGAGGAGGAATACATCCAATACCTCCTCGACAACTCGGGCGAAAACGGCACCACCGTCTATATCGAACGCAACAACGAGGTCATCGCCTGTGCGAGCGCCGTCTTCGAATCGCGAAAGTCGGCGATGATCGTCAATGTCGCCACGCACAACGAACACCGGAAAAAAGGCCTCGGCAAGAAGGTGTTCCATTTTCTCGTCGACCTCTATGTCAACCACAAGAAGAAGACGCTCTGCCTATACTATGACGACCCGCGCGCCGAGAACCTCTACAAGAACATGGGGTTTGTGGACATGGAGCGCTGGTCGATGCTCTCTCCCGATGATTAGCCTGCCCGTGATGGAGACGCCGAGGCTCATCCTCCGTCCTTTACGTCCGGCGGATGCCGAAGACATCTATGATTATGCCAAGCGCCGCGATGTCGGTCCGCGGGCGGGCTGGGCCCCGCACCGGGATTTGAACGACACGAAGGACTTCATCCGCCACTCGCTGAAGAAGCGCCGCGAGAACCAGCCCGGGGTCTTCGCCGTCGTCCACCGCCGCGACGAGAAGATGATCGGCACCATCGAGATCCACTCCTTCTTCCCCCGCTTCAAGGGGGAGATCGGCATGGTGCTCCATCCGGACTATTGGGGACAAGAACTCATGGTCGAAGCCTCGCGCGCGGTCATGGTCTATGCCTTCGAGCATCTCGGTTTGAAACGCCTCGAATACAAGCACTATGGCGAAAACGACGCCTCGAAGCGTTTGCGGGAGAAACTCGGTTTCACCGAAGAGGGCATCGCGAGAAACGGTCTCAGACGTTTCGACGGCGCCATCGTCGACGCCACGGTCGCCAGTTACACCGACAGCGACTATCATGAACGGGACCTCTTGCTTTTCCATGATTTCAAGAAGAATCTCACCATCCATCCCTGAGGGCTCCCTGCGTTGACAGGGAGTGTTCCAGACGCTATAATTGAGACAAACCGAGGACGGAAAGAGCGCACGACGGAATGGCATCAAAGAGAGCGGCTGTAGCTGGAACGCCGTATGTCACCGCCGGGCCGGACCTTCCCGAGGGCCCTTCCGAAAGATGAGAGTAGGGAGGGACGTCCCGCCGCGTTAAGGCCGAGAGGGCCGGTCGCAAGGCCGGAACTAAGGTGGCACCGCGAACGATTTCGCCCTTAGGTTCTTTGCGGGCGTTTTTTTATTCCGAGGAGGTAATGCACATTGATCAAGAAAATGAAAGGGACCTATGACATCGTCCAAGACATCCCCCGCTTCCAGGCGGTGGAAAGGGCCATACAGACCGTGGCGCGGCTTTTCAACCTCGAAGAGGTCCGCACCCCGCATTTCGAAGCGAGCGAACTCTTCCACCGGAGCGTGGGCGAAGAGACCGACATCGTCGGCAAGGAGACCTACGATTTCAAAGACCGCGGCGACAGGAGCATCACCCTCCGCCCCGAGGGTACGGCCGGCGTGGTCCGTGCCTACATCGAGAACAAGCTCCACGCCGAGGCCAAGAGCCCGCAAAAATACTACTATTACGGCTCGATGTTCCGCTATGAAAGGCCCCAGAAGGGCCGCACGCGCGAATTCCGCCAGTTCGGCATCGAGATCTTCGGCTCGAAAGACCCCGCCGTCGATGCGGAAGTGATCGCTTGCGCCGTCCTTTTCCTGCGGATGTTGAAGATCACCGATTTCGCCGTCCACATCAATTCGCTAGGCGGAGAAGAAAGCAAGAAGAACTACGAGAAAGCGCTGAAAGAGCACATGCACCCCCATCTTTCGTCGCTTTGCGCCGACTGCAACCGCCGTTACGAAAAGAACCCTCTGCGCATCCTCGACTGCAAAAAGGATGCCGACCATGAAGCCTTGCGGGAGGCCCCGCATCCCGTGGACGCGTTGACTGATGAAGACCGCGCCCATTTCGACAGTGTGCGGGAGATGCTCGCTAAGATGGATATCGACCACATCGTCGACCACCGCCTCGTGCGGGGGCTCGACTACTACACCCACACCGTCTTCGAGATCAAGGACACCATGGAGGCTTTGGGCGCGCAGGACACCTTGTGCGGCGGCGGACGCTATGATTATCTCGTCGAGAAGCTGGGCGGTCCCCCCACCCCCGCTTCCGGCTTCAGTTTCGGCATCGAGAGACTGCTTCTGACCCTGGAAGCCCTCGATTTCACCCCGAAGAAGAAGCCGCTCCATCTCTATCTCCTCTCCATCGGCGAAAAGGCGAAGAGGGAGGTCCCCGCCCTCGCCCACCGGTTGCGCTTGCAAGGCGTCACGACGGAGACCGACCTCGTCGGCAGGGGCGTCAAGGCCCAGTTCAAACAGAGCGAACACGCCCGGGCCCGCTTCGTCGGCATCTTGGGTGACGCCGAGCTCGAAAAGGGCGTCTTGAACTTGAAAGACCAAGAAAGCGGCGCCGAAGAAGAAGTCCCCCTGGCCGATGTCGCCAAGACCATCGGCGCGACCCTCCGCAAGAACCGCAACGATTGCGGCCCCTGCCCCGAAAGGAAAGGTGAATGACATGTACACCCACCACAACAACGAACTCACAATCGAAGACGAAGGAAAAGATGTGCGCCTCAAGGGTTTCGTCCAACGGGCCCGGAATCTCGGCAACCTCGTTTTCGTGGACCTGCGCGATGAGGAGGGCATCACCCAGCTCGCTTTCGATGCCGACAATCCCCTCCGCGATGAAGCGGCCGGACTGAAAGCCGAATACGTGATCGAGGCCGAAGGGAAGGTCCGGGAACGCTCCAGCAAGAACAAGGACCTCCCCACGGGCGATATCGAGGTCAGCGTCACCTCCTTCCGCGTGCTCTCCGAAGCCCGACAGCCCCCCATGCTGGTGCGAGACGAGACGGACGCGCTCGAGGAGGTCCGCCTCCGGCACCGCTATCTCGATTTGCGGCGCCCCCGGCTGAAAAAGTTCATGAAACTGCGCCATCTCACGGTGAAAGCCACCCGGGACTTCTTGAACGAGGAAGGTTTCATGGAGTTCGAGACCCCGATCCTCACGAAATCCACTCCGGAAGGGGCGCGCGACTATATCGTGCCCTCACGGCTCGACAAGCACCATTTCTACGCGCTACCGCAATCGCCCCAGCTTTTCAAGCAGCTCCTCATGATCGGCGGCTTCGAGCGCTACTACCAGATTGCCCGTTGTTTCCGCGACGAAGACCTCCGCAGCGACCGCCAGCCCGAATTCACCCAGATCGACATCGAGATGGCCTTCATCGACCAAGAAGCCGTCATCGACCTGACCGAGAGGCTCATGGCGCGCATCGTCAAAGAGACGAAAGGCGTCGAACTGCAACTGCCCTTCCCGCGCATGACCTATGAAGAGGCCTTGCGCGACTACGGCACGGACAAGCCCGACACCCGTTACGGCATGAAGATCGTCGACACCGGCGAGATATTCGCCCAAAGCCACTTCAAGGTCTTCAAGAACGTACTGGCGCAAGGCGGCGCCATCCGCGGCATCAATGCCGAGAATCTCGCCGGCGCCTATTCCCGGAAAGACCTCGACCGGCTCACCAAAGAGGCCGAAAGACTCGGCGCGGCCGGTCTTGTGCACCTGAAAAAAGAAGCGGGGGAAATCAAGAGCCCTGTCGCGAAATTCTTGTCGGAAGAAGAGAAGGGCGCCCTCGTCGAGAGAATGCGCATGGAAGAAGGCGACCTCGTCCTGCTCGTGGCCGACGAGGAGAAGACGGTACGGAAGGTCCTCGGCCGGCTCCGCAACATCATCGCGAAAGAACAAGGGCTCGCAGACGCGGACCATTTCGATTTCCACTGGGTCGTCGAATGGCCCATGTTCGCTTACGACGAAGAGGCGGGCCGTTATCATTCGCTTCATCACCCGTTCACGCGGGTGCAGGATGAAGACCGCGACAAGCTCGCGACCGATCCCACTGCGGCGAAGGCCTACGGCTACGACCTCGTCGTGCAGGGCTACGAACTCGGCGGCGGCTCCTTGCGCATCCACGACATGAAGATGCAAAGCGAGGTCTTCAACGTCCTCTCCATCGACGAAGCGACCCAGAAGGAGCGCTTCGGCTTCCTGCTCGACGCCCTCTCCTACGGCACCCCGCCGCACGGCGGCATCGCCCTCGGTCTCGAAAGGCTCCTCATGGTACTCGGACAGACCGAGAACATCCGGGACGTCATCGCCTTCCCGAAGACCCAGAGCGGTCATTGCCTCCTGACGGGGGCCCCTTCGGGGATCGACCGCGAACAATGGCGGGAACTCGGTTTGCAGAAGGAGAAGAAACGTGAAGAATGAGGGGCTCTTCGACCGGCTCGCGCCCCTTTTGGGAGAAGCGGGGCTGAAAAAGCTCCAAGCCTCGCACATCCTCGTCGTCGGTATCGGCGGCGTGGGCTCATTCGCCGTCGAGGCGCTCGCGCGGAGCGGTGTGGGCGGACTGACGCTCGTCGACGGCGATACCATCCGCCCCTCGAACACGAACCGGCAGCTCCATGCCACGAAAGAGACGTTCGGCAAGAACAAGGCCCTCGTGATGCGAGACCGCGTGGAAGCCATCAATCCCGCCTGCGCGATCCGGGCCGTAGCGGAAAATCTGCAGCCGACGAATGCCGAAGCCCTCTTTGACACGACCTACGACTATGTCTTCGACGCCACCGACGACATCCCCGCGAAAGTGCTCCTCGCCGTCGAGACGCGCAAGCGTTCGCTGCCGTTCTTGACTTCCGCGGGGCAGGGGAACCGGCTCTACGCCGAGGACATCCGCATCACGGACCTTTTTGCGACTGAAGGCGACCCGCTGGCGCGAAAATACCGCAAACACCTGCGGAAAGCGGACATCACGTCTGTCGAGGCGGTATTCTGTTTTGAGAAGCCGCAAGAGAAGAACGCCGGTGCGCCGGCATCGAGCGTCTTCGTTCCCCCCGTCGCCGGCTTGCGCGCGGCGGGACACATGATACGAAAGATCACCGGGAGGTGAGAACATGAAGCGCATCGTTTTGGCCGGCGGCTGTTTTTGGGGCGTGGAAGCCTATTTCAAGCGGGTCGAAGGCGTCAAGGACACCCGCGTGGGCTATATCGCGGGAAGGACGAAAGCCCCTTCCTATGAAGAGGTGTGCGCCGGAAGCGGTCACGCCGAGGCGGTCGAGATCACCTACGACGAAGAAGAGGTCCCCCTCGCCCGACTGCTCGCCCACTATTTCAACATCGTCGATGCGACGAAGAAGAACCGCCAGGGTCCCGACATCGGCGTCCAATACCGCTCGGGCATCTACAACTACGAAAAAGGGGACCTCCCCGTGATCGAGGCCGCGATCGCCAAGGAGCGAGCGCGGAAGCGAAAGCCCCTTCATATCGAAAAACGCGCCGAAGAGGTCTTCTATGAAGCCGAAGAATACCATCAGGACTATCTCGAGAAGAATCCCGGCGGCTATTGCCACATCGACCTCGCAAGCGTCACCCGGGTGAAGGAGTGAGACCATGAAACGCGAAGGATACATCTCTTGGGACGCCTATTTCATGGGTGTCGCGGAGCTCTCGGCCAAGCGGTCGAAGGACCCGAACACCCAGGTGGGCGCCTGCATCGTGAACCAGAAGAACCGCATCGTCGGTATCGGCTACAACGGCTTCCCCGTGGGCATCGACGACGAGACCTACCCCTGGGAGAGCGAAGGGGAGTTTCTGAACACGAAATACCCCTACGTCGTGCACGCGGAACCGAACGCCATCCTGAACAGCACCGTGCCGCTGGACGAGGCGATTCTCTATGTGACGCTGTTCCCTTGTCACGAATGCGCGAAGCTCATCATCCAAAGTGGTATCAAGGAAATCGTCTATGTCGAGAACAAATACCAGGAAGCCGAAAGCGTCAAGGCCTCGATGCGGATGTTGAAGGATGCCGGCGTGCGCTTGCGCCAGATGCCGAAAGTGACGGTGGCGATCCGCCATGCTTGAGATGTTCAAACGCGCGCGGAAGGTCATGCTTATCCTGGCGGTCCCCTACATCGCCCTTCTCGCTGTGTTCTTATACCGGGTCGACGCACAACTTCTGGCGCCCGGGAACCTCACCGCGACCGAAGGGTTCATCGAAATCGACCAAACGGTGCCGAAAGAGAACCCCTACCACAGCATCTATGTCATGAGCTTCGAAAACCCGACGCTTTTCCAATACGGTCTGGGCCGCATCGCGAAGACGCTCCAGATCGACGATGCGCCCCCGGAAGAACAGCGGGTGCGCAACCCCTTCGAGACCGGACAGGCCCAACGCCGGCTCTCTTTCCGGGCCGCGCTGATCGCGGCCTTGAAAGAGCTGGACATGGCGGTCGAGTACGAGACCTACACGGCCGTGAACGCGGTGTTCAAGACCGCTACGACGGCCGACATCGCCCCCGGGGAGCGGCTTCTCCGGGTCGACGGGAGAGAGGACGTCCGGCAGGCGTTAGAAGACGCCGAATGCGGCGCGGAGGTCGAACTCCTCGTACAAGACGAGGAGGGCGTGAGGGAGCCTCGCACCGTCACGATGAAAAAGGTGGAAATCGAAGCGGACGTGTGCGCTTTCGGCCTTTCGCTCAAAGAGGGCTATGCGATCGACCTTGACAGCATCGAGACCCGGATCACCTTCCGCCGCGACTGGACGGATTTCATCGGCGGCCCCTCCGGCGGCCTCACGCAAGCCTTGTATTTCCACTATGCCCTCTCGGGAGAAGACATCGTCGGGGAACGGATCATCGCCGGCACGGGCACGATCGACGCCGAGGGCAATGTCGGACGCGTGGGCGGGCTGCGGGAGAAGGTCATCACCGCCGCGCGGCGGGACGTGGACATCATGTTCGTCCCCTTGCCCTCGCCGGAGAAATCCGAGAACTACGATGAAGCCGTGCAAGCCCGCGATGATTTCGGTTTCGACATCGAGATCGTCCCGGTGGCGAGTCTCGCCGAGGCCCTCGACCATCTCAAAAAGACGGGAGGCGGATACGATGAGTGAAAACGGACCGCGCCGCTACCGGGAAGTCTTTCCGCGCACGATGCGCTTGAAAAGCGCCCTGACCGCGTTCGTGCTCGCCACGCTTCCCGTGCTGCCGTTCTTCCTCCTTTTCGGGAACCTCCTTTTCGTGCTCGTCCACATGATCGTCCTCTGGGCGGTGCTCTTCATTCTGGCCGCGGGGGTCTATGGAGTGCTTCTCAGCCGGTTCTTCCACCGGACGCTCATGGTCTACCGCCCCGATAAAGAAGGCTTGTTGCGTAGAAGGATGCGTATTGTCGCCATCGCCTTCGTCTGGCTCTTTCTCGCCTATGGAGCGGCGTTCGCCTATCTCATCGTCCCCATGCACCTCGCGGGGGTGGCAGGATGAAAAAGAAGACCTTTCTCGCCTCCTTCGGGGTGTTCATCGCGCTCGTGGGGCTGGACCAGTTCACGAAATGGCTGATCGAAAGGACCATCGAGCACCGGGAAGGGATGGTCGTCATCGAGGGGTTCTTCCACATCGTCCACAAGCGGAACCCCGGTGGGGCCTGGGGGATTTTCGCGGGTCAGCAGACCTTCCTCGTCATCGTCACCTTCGTGGCGCTCGCGCTTTTCCTCTATCTCTTCCGGGAGGCCTCTTTCCGGACGAAGTTCTTCTATTCCACAGGGATCCTGCTCTTGATCTCGGGCAGCGTGGGCAACCTCGTCGACCGCCTCTTCCGCATGGATGAAGCCGGCGAGACCTATGTCGTGGACTTCCTCGACTTCTTCATCTTCGGCTACAACTTCCCCGCTTTCAACGTGGCCGACATCTGCCTCACCGTCGGGGTGGCGCTCTTCGCCGTCGACCTGCTGTTTTTCGAGAAGAAGAGGAGAGCAGAAGACGATGGCTGAGAAACGGGTGAAGATTCCCAAGGAGTATGCGGGCAAAAGGCTCGACTGGGTCCTCGCGAGACTGCTTCCGGATTGTTCGCGGACGAAGGTGCAAGAACTCTTCGATAAAGGCCTCGTCGAAGTCGAGGGGCGCATGCCCAAAGGCAAGGACCGTCTTCCCGGAGGGACCGAAGTGCGCATCCGTGTTCCCGCCGAAGAGAAGCCCCCCTTGCGCCCCCGGGCCCTCCCGTTGGAGATCGTCTATATGGATGAAGCCGTCCTCGTCGTGAACAAGCCCTCGGGGCTCATCGTCCATCCGGCGCATACCGCCGACGAAACGACCCTTTTGCACGCGCTCCTTTCCTATTTTTCGGAAGAATTCCCCGATCCCGAGCGGATGGGGATCGTCCACCGTCTCGACAAGGAGACGAGCGGCCTCTTGCTGGTCGCGCGGACGAGGGCCGCGCTCGAAAAACTCCAGAAGGACCTCAAGGAAAGAACGGTGGAGCGGACCTACTTGGCCCTCGTCGAAGGCGTCGTCCCGCATGAGAGGGGGAAAATCGACGCCCCCGTGGGAAGAAACGAGAAGAAGCGCCATCTCATGGCCGTCACCGCCAAGGGCAGAGCGAGTATCACCCGCTTTCTCGTGCAGGAGCGTTTCGCTCATGAGACCTTGCTCCAACTCGACCTCGAGACGGGGAGGACCCACCAGATCCGGGTCCATCTCGCCTACATCGACCATCCCGTCGTGGGGGATCCGCATTACGGAAGGAAGAAGACCGACACCCGGCACGGCCAGTTCCTGCACGCTTTCCGCCTCGTCTTCGACCATCCCGACACGGGGGAGAAAATCGCCTTGGAATGTCCTCTGCCCGCCTTCTTCCGCGAGCGTCTGGAGACAAACCGCAAAAAGTAGAAAACGGAAAAATTCCAAAGAGCCCTCCGACGAGACGGCTCTTTTCTTTCAAAAAACCTTCCGATTGTCAAGAGTTTATCCCGCGGAATTTTCGTTCTACAATGGAAGCATCCTTCTCGGGAGGGACATTCCCATGGAAGAATACCGCATCTACCGCGACATCCTCTGTATCGACCTCCGGGGCTTCTATGCCTCCGTCGAATGTGCGGCGCGGGGCCTCGACCCTCATGCGACGCCGCTCATCGTCGCCGACAAGTCGCGCGGCCGGGGCTCGATCGTCCTCGCGGTGAGCCCTTTTCTCAAAGCGCAGGGTCTGCCGGGGCGCTTCCGCCTCTATGAACTGCCCGAGATCGACAACCTCATCATCGCCCGTCCCCGCATGCGGAAATACCTCGAAGTCGCCCAAGCGGTCAACCGGATCTATCTTTCCTATGTCGCCCCCGAGGACCTCCACATCTACAGCGTGGACGAGGCCTTCTTGGATTTCACCGCCTACAAGAGCCACTATCGGGAGAGCATCTTTTCGCTCGCCGAAAGGATCATCCATAACATCCGCGCCGAAACGGGTGTGCCCGCGGCCGCCGGCATCGGCAGAAACCTCCTCCTCGCCAAGCTCGCTCTCGACCTCAAGGCCAAAAAGAAGGATTCCGGCCTGGCGAAGATGGACTACGACGACGTGGAAGAAGACCTCTGGCCCCTTTTGCCCCTCGCGAAGATGTGGGGCATCGGCCACCGGATGGAAAAAAGGCTCAACGCCCTCGGTCTTTTCTCGGTGGGCGACATCGCCCGCTACGACAGAAAGAAGCTGAAGAAGCACTTCGGCGTAATCGGCGAGGAGCTCTTCTTCCACACCCATGGCATCGACCAGGCCGTGATAAGCGCCCCCCTCGAGACTTCCCGCACGCCTATGAAAAGTGTGGGCCTCGGCCAGACGCTTTTCCGCGACTACACCGTGCCCGACATCTTCACCCTCATCCTCGAGATGGCCGACGATACCGCCGAAAGACTGCGTTTCCTCCGCAAAGAGGCGAAGACCATCCACTTCTCCGTCTCCTACAGCAAAGCCGCCCCGGGGGGCTTCTCGCGGCAACTCTCCCTTGATGAGGCCACCGACAGCGCCGAAGACATCAGGCAAGCCTGCCTCGCCCTCTTCGAAAGGCACTATGACGGTTCTCCCGTGCGGCGGATCGCGATCCGCGCCGGAAACCTCGCCGCGAAACGCCCCTTCACCCAACTCTCCTTCTTTCACGACCATTTGCGCAAGGAGAAGGAAAGAAGGCTCATGGAGACCTTGGACAAGGTGCGGGGACGTTTCGGCAAAGCGGCCGTGTTACGGCTCGCCTCGTATTTTGACGCCGGTACCGCGAAAAGGCGGGCGGGGCTTGTGGGTGGTCACCGTGAGTGAGACCTACAACGACCGCGGCATGTTGAAGTGGCTGCCGTTCGAGGCCTTGGAGGCGCAAGGGGAATATTACACCGAACTCCAAGAAGAGATGAATGAAGAAGAACGCCCCCTTTTGAGTGAAGACCAGTGCAGCGCCATGCAATACGCCGTCGAGGAGGCGTGGATGAAAAAAAGGCCCTTGCGCATCATCCATTTCGAAAACGGCGGAAGAAGAAGGAAAGAAGGACGCCTCACCGGCATCGACAGGGAACAAAGGCTCCTTTTCATCGACAATGTTCCGCTCGCTTTTGGCGACCTTCTGGACATCCGGGTCCTTTGAAAAGCCCCGTGCGGGGCTTTTTTCTTACCATCCATACCGCTTTGTCAAGCCGTTTTCAGAAATTCACACCGCATCTGACAACCCATGTTGATTATGTGGGTTGACTTTCTGACAACCTTGTGGTAATCTTGGGTTGTATAAGAGAGGGAGGTGCAACAATGACCAAGCAAGGCGCACGTTATCAGACCATCGCCTACGAGATTGCCAAGCGCATCGTCGCGGGCAAACTCGACGAAGGCGACAAGTTGCGCGGACGTTCGATGCTCGCGAGCGAATTCGAGGTCTCGAGCGAGACGGTCCGCAAAGCGATGCGACTGCTCTCGAACCTCGGCGTCGTCCAGGTCAAGCAAAGAAGCGGCATCTATGTCCTCTCGCGGAACGCGGCCGAGATGTATGTCGAACAATACCGGAGTCAAAGCGAAGCCCATAAACTCTTTTCCGACACCTTGGAGCTCCTCGAGGAATCGGAGCGGATCCAGAGTGTATTGCAAAGAAGGATCAAGCGCCTCCTCGAGACGGCAAAAAGCGACGTCTTCCCCTTCGATTTCTTCACTTTGCGTCTCCGAGAGACCGACAAGAATCTCGGCAAAAGTCTGAAAGAGTTGAAGTTCTGGGGCGAGACCCACGGTCTCGTGCTCGCGATCGAAGCCGAAGGACAGCTCTATCAGGCCCCCAATCCCAATATGCCCCTGGAAGCGGGCATGATCCTCTACGTCCTCGGCGATGAAAACGTGAAGAAGAAAACACTTTCATTGTTCAAAGCAGAAGATGATTGATTGAAAAATGCTCATAAACCGCCTTTTCAAGGCGTTTATGGAAATACAACCCTGATACCCGCAAAACTTTACAAACTGACAACCCTGTGTTAGTATCAGGGTTGCAAAAAAAAGAAAAGGAGTGGATTTATCGTGAACACCATCTTGAAACGACTCAGCATGGTACTGACAGCAATCGCACTGACTTTCGCCATTGCTGCTTGCGGAGAATTGGATGACGACCCGGAAATCAACACGATCATTTTCGCCGAAAGCGACTGGGAAAGTCACCAACTGCATAACAACATCGCCGGATTCATCATCGAACATGGCTATGGTCTCGATTACCTCACGGCCTACGGAAGTTCGCCGGCGGTAATTCAAGCCCTTCGCGACGGTGACATGCATGTGAACATGGAAATGTGGAGCGACAATGTCGCGACCTACGAGGAAGACATCGAAGCGGGCTATTACCATGAACTCGCCGTGAACTTCGACGACAACTACCAAGGACTCTGGATTCCCCGCTATCTCCAGGAAGAAAACCCCGGACTCGTGAGTGTGCATGACCTGCCGGATTACAAGCATCTCTTCGAAAACCCCGATGTACCCGGTTGGGACCCTGACGAAGATCCCGGACACATCTATCTCGGATCCCCCGAATTCCTGGCCACCGACTTCTATGAGACCAAATTCACCGAGAACGAGGATTACAGCGCCATCGATGAGAATTTCGTCTGGACGCCTGTCTCCACCGCCGTCTTGAACACGACCCTCAGTGAAGCGTATGCGAATGAAGAACCCTGGGTAGGATATCACTGGACGCCGACCGCTGTCATGGCCGAACATGACATGGTCCTCCTCGAGGACGATGCGGAATACGATTTCGACACCGGAGCCGGCAACCTCCCTCCCACCAACGTGACGGTCTGTGCAACCGACAAACTTCTTGATGCACGTCCGGAAGTCGTCGAATTCTTGCGCAACTATGAAACGGACGCAGAGATTACCGGTACCGGACTCATCTTCATGGAAGAGCATGACGGAGATGCCTACATGGCGGCTCTGGAATGGCTCGTCGAATATGAAGACCTCTGGACCGATTGGGTTCCTGAAGCTGTGGCAGACGATGTCATCGCCGCACGAGACGCAGCGCTTGAATAACATCCGCACTTGACACCTTTGACCCAAGAAGGAAAAACGCAGGTGGCTTCATCAATTGGGGTCACCTGCGCTTTTTCACCTTTCCGGCACGGCTCTCACATGGCGGAAAGGTGAAAAAGCGCCACGAATACGCTGACACTCAAATAAAATCCTGTCATGTAAGGAGTGACTATCATGAGAAGTTTCTTTCAATCTGTTCTTGATTTCTTCTTGGATTTTCCAGAAAGATTCACCGTTGATGCGACCGGTGGTGCCGACAGAGTCATCACTTGGCTCAACGAGACCCTTGATTTCATCTGGTCCCCGTTGAGCAATTTCTTCCTGCATTTCGCCAACTTGGTGAACAACATCTTGACCTTCCTCCCTTGGTCATTCTTTGTCGTCGCCTTCTTCCTTGCGGGTTGGAGACTCTCCGGCATCAAAACCGGCATCCTCGTCGGTGCTTTGACCGCCGCAATCGCCGTGAGCGGCTATTGGGACCCCATGGTGTTGACACTGACAATCATCATGGTGGCCGTCATCCTTTCCATTTTTGTCGGATTGCCCTTGGGCATCATCATGTCCAAATCGTCAAAACTCGAAGCGGTGATGCGCCCCATGCTCGATACCATGCAGACCCTGCCCGCCTACGCATACCTCATCCCGGCCCTGATGTTCTTCGGATTCGGCCGGGCCCCGGGGATTTTCGCGACCACCATCTTCGCCATCCCACCGCTCATCCGTCTCACCTACTTGGGCATCACGAACGTGTCCAGAGAGATCATCGAGGCCGGTATCGCTTTCGGCTCCAGCCCTTTTCAGATGCTTTTCAAGATTGAATTGCCACAAGCCTTGAAGTCCATCGCCGCCGGAATCAACCAGACAACGATGATGGCCGTCTCGATGGTCGTCCTGGCCGCCATGATCGGTGGCGAAGGCGCCGGCGCACGAGGCGTGGCCTTGACGCTTTACACGGCCGTGTTGCAGCAACGTGCCGCGCAAGCCGTCATCGCCGGATTCGTGCTGGTCTTCTTGGCCATCGTGCTGGACAGGTTGATCCAAGGCATTGCCAATCGCACCGACAAGGAGGCGAACTGATATGGCCAAAGCTGTGAAAATTGAAGACGTCAGTGTCATTTTCGGCACATCCAGACAAAAACAGGCGGCTATCGAACTATTGGACTCCGATATGACCGCAGAAGAGATTCGTGAAGAAACCGGAGCCACAGTCGCTGTCCGAAAACTGAATTTCGAGATCGAAGAAGGCGAACTGTTCGTCATCGTGGGTCTTTCGGGAAGCGGAAAGAGTTCATTCATCCGCACACTGAACCTGCTCAACCGGCCCGCGACCGGAAAAGCGTTCGTCGGCGAGCAAAACCTGCTTGACCTCAGTTCCAAAGAACTCCGACATTATCGACGGAACGATGTCTCCATGGTCTTCCAGAACTTCGCCCTGCTCAGCCACCGCACGGTCATGCAAAATGTCGAATACCCCCTGGAAGTCCAGGGTGTCGCTAAAGAAAAACGACGGAAAACAGCACAAGAAGCCATCGACCTCGTCGGTCTTTCCGGCTGGGAGGAGCACATGCCCAACCAGCTCTCGGGTGGCATGCGTCAACGTGTCGGCCTCGCCCGCGCCCTGACGAACGACCCGGAGCTCCTCCTCATGGACGAGCCCTACAGCGCCTTGGACCCCCTCATCCGCCGGAACATGCAGAATGAGCTCTTGAAACTCGAGGACGAGATGGACAGGACCATCCTCTTCATCACGCATGACATGAACGAAGCCTTCCGGCTCGGGGACAGGATTGCCCTCATGAAAGACGCCGAGATCGTCCAGATCGGCACCCCCGACGAGTTCTTCGACAAGCCGGCGAACGACTATGTCAAGAATTTCATCGCCGATGTCGACAAGACGCGGATCCTCAAGGTGCGCTCCATCATGAACCGCCCGGGCTATGTCGCCAAGATGGGCGACTCGGTGAAAGAGACCCGGGAAGCCCTGAAAGAGAGGGACATGGAATTCTGTTATGTCACCGACAAGAACCGGAAGTTCCAAGGATACATCCGCTATGAGGATCTCCAGAAATCTCGCGCCCAAACCATCAACAAGCTCGTTCACGAAGACGACACCGTGATTTACAGGAACGCCTATCTTCGTGAAGCCTGGCCCAAATTGAAAGAAGCCGAATACGACCTCCCGGTCGTCGACGGCAAGAACCGTCTGCGTGGTATCCTCGATTACGACGTCGTTGTCGACGCCCTCGCGGATTGATTCTAGACAAATAAAACGAAAAGGCCCGCATGTCGCAAACATGCGGGCCTTTTCGCTATCATTCCTCGGCGACGTGTTTTGACTTTCGTCCGGCTTTCGACGCCCTTTACCGCCCTGTGGAGCAGAAAGCACGCGAAACAGACCGTGAAAAAGAGGCGCCGGTGGAGAAGGTCCGGGTCAACCGGCTTTCACATCTTTGTATTCTTCGTGTTCCTCGAAAGCCGTCACCACATACGAACAGAGCGGACGGATCTTGAGATCGTTCTCCCGCGCATGTTCGGCCAAGCGGTCGAGCAGTTTCTTCGCGACGCCTTTCTTACGCATGGAAGGGGCGACGAACGTGGATTCCGCGACGATGGTCTTTTCGTCCTCCGGCCGGAACACGATGTAGGCGAGAGGTTTATCCTTGCCGGGGATGTAGAAGCGGTTTTCACCTTGTTCGATTTTCAAGGTCGATCACTCCTTGTCCTTCTTACTATGATTATACCAGCACCCGCGCATTCACTCAAATATTGTGGCGCTTCTCTTGACAAAAACCCTCAATGGATTTATATTAATTATGAATTCATTTCATTTTTAGGAGCGGAAACCCATGGAACACGTGAAGAAAGCACTCCTCGAAAAGGATATACGCCCGTCTTTGACGAGGATGAAAATCTATGACAACCTGCGGGGACGAAGAGACCATCCGACCGCGGAAGAGATCCATCAAGATCTCGTCGGGGAGATTCCCACGCTTTCGCGCACCACCGTCTACAATACCCTGAGACTCCTCGAAGAGAAAGGACTCGCCTCGGCCGTCTTCAACGAGCAAAACGAGCGCCGTTATGACGTACTCGAGCCTCCGCACGCCCATTTCGTCTGCCGGCTGTGCGGCCGAATCGAGGATGTTCCCGTCACGCCGAGCGCGACCCATCCCGAGGGGTTCCGCGTCGAAGAGGTGCAACTTACCTACCGCGGCATTTGCGGCCGCTGTCAAGCCGACAAGGACAGAAACACCCGATAATAGACCAAATCTTTGAAAGGATGTTGAAAAGTATGGAAGAAAGATGCGAAGAAAAAACGGAAGAAACGTACCGCATGCCCCTGATCGGTGATCCGGCGCCCGCGTTCACGGCGAAGACCACCAACGGCACCATCCGTTTCCCCAGAGACTACGAAGGCAAATGGGTGATCCTCTTTTCGCACCCGGCGGATTTCACCCCCGTGTGCACGACGGAGTTCATGACATTCGCGAAGATGCATGAGGAGTTCCGGGCGCTCAACACCGAGCTCATCGGACTCTCGATCGACTCTTTGCATTCGCACATCGCTTGGCTTCGCACCATCAAGGAGAGAATCGAGTTCAAGGACATGAAGAACATGGATGTCAAATTCCCCCTGATCGAAGACATCAAGATGGACGTCGCCAAGAAATTCGGCATGATCCAGCCCAACCAATCGAGCACGCAGGCGGTGCGCGCCGTGTTCGTCATCGACCCCAAGGCGCGGATCCGCACCATTCTTTACTACCCGTTGTCCACGGGCCGGAACTTCGACGAGTTGAAGCGCATCATCCTCGCTTTGCAAAAGACCGACGCCGAAGGCGTGGCCACGCCCGCCGACTGGCGCCCCGGAGACGATCTGGTCGTTCCCCCCGCCGGCAACATGGAAACGGCCGCCGCGCGGAGCGGTAAAAATGATGACGAGATGTATTGTGTCGACTGGTTCATGTGTTTCAAGAAAGACAGATGATAAATCCACCCGCTACCACGTCGCAAGGCGTGGTAGTTTTTTTGTGTCCGCTGTGGTAGAATGATAATGATTTACGAAACGGACGTGATGACATGATGGACGCACTGAAACAGGGTCTGAGGAGCTATGTCTATCTCCTCGACATGAAAGACTACAAACGTTGGGAGATGTTGTGGAAGGCTCTCCTTTCGCCCATCACCCTCGTTTTGAACACTGTACTCTTCCTCTTCACGGGCGCGGCTTTCCTCCTCGAGAGGCTCTTTTCCGTGCCTTTCCGCTATTTCATCCGCATCCAGGCGCGGCTTTTCCAAAAGCGGATGGTCGCCGACAAGGCCTTCAAACGCGTCTACACCCTCGGGGCCTTCCTCGTCTTTTTGCTCTTTTTGCCCTTGAATCTCGTCTATCTCGTCGCCCGCCTCTTGAAAGGCCTCGGCAAAGCCCTCATGAAGAGTCTCATCTCTCTTTTCGACTTCACCGACCGCTTTTTGCGGGAAGAAGAGGGCATCCCGCTCTTCGACGATCGGCAAGCGCGGGGAGATACCACCCTCGAAGGCGTTTTGAAAGACCTTTCCCGAACGGATGGTGTGGGGGAGGGCTTCGCCGAGATGATGGAAGAGATGGAAAGGAAACGTCTCGGATCCGAACCCGATGACACGGACGAGGACGAAGAGGTCTGACCGGCCTTGGGAACCTCCCCGGAAACACAGTGTATCGAATAAAGGCAGGTATCGCCCACGGACTCGCCTGGTCCGCACATCTCAAGCGAAAGACAGGGATCTTTGATGTATGATTGGGACGGAAACATGTATTCGACATACCGGAATTTCATCTATTCGAGCGACATCTTCGAGGTGCTCGAATGGGCGGAAGCCATAAAGGAAGGCGACCTCGAGACTTTCATCCGCACCTATGAACCCTTCGACGAGGACGAGCGGATGTTCGACCCGATCGAGCTCGCCATCGCCTACGATGTCGAAGAGATCTACGAATACCTCCTGGCGACCTACGACTACACCGATTTCAAGAACGCGGTGGACTTCTCCCTCCTGGTCGTCCTTTTGGTGTTCGAGCGCGAGGACTATCTCCTCACGGCGCTCGAGACCTTCGATTTCTCGAACGACCACCTCCTCGAGATGTATACCTACATGATCGACCACCACGACGGCGAGTATTTCCGGCAGTTCTACCGGGATTATCCCTTGGAGCCCGCTTATCGGGTCGAACTCTTGCGGATCGCCCTCGCGAACTACGAGGTCTTCATGTATCTCATCGGCAGAAAGGAATTCCGGCCCCTCTTGAAGGACAAGGACGTCCTCTACGACATCCTGAGCTACCATCCTTCGCTTCTGCATCTCCTCGAGGATGTGAAGGACCTCACCGACCTCGTCAACACCGACCTCTTCCACAACATCCTCCATCTCGAGCACGAGGAAGACTTCCAGAAGGTCCTCGCCTTCCTGTTGAAGCGGGGCTGGACCATCAACATGCAGAACGACTTCGGCCTCTCGCTCTTCCACATGGCCTTGCGCTTCGCGCACACGCCCCGCTATGTGGAGATCCTCGTCGAAAAGGGCGCCAAGACGAAGAAGAAGACCGCCGCGGGCTTCCCCCCGGCACATCAACTCCTCTTCCGGGACGCGCAGTTCACGCTCGACCTCTCCACCCATATCGACTTCAACGCCAAGGACCGCCACGGCCTGACTTTGCAGGACTACGACGACATGCAACGGAAGAAGGAGCTCAGACACGAAGACATCATCGGCGTCGTGCGCCTCGCTTTGAACATGGACGAGGACTATTTCTATGAACTCTCCGAAGAGGAGTTCTACAACCTCTCGTATCTTTTCGACATCGAGGTCTTCACCCCTTATCTCACCTTGATCCGCGTCGAAGACAGGGGCACGAGGGACCTCTTGCAAGAGGAGCTGCGGGCGAAAGACATCGAGGTCTACGACATCATGACCCTGAAAGAGATGTTCCCCGAGACCATCAAACACGACACCCACCGGACCTTGCAGCTTTCCGTCGACTTCTACGACTTGGACGCCCACCTGCTCGAGGATTTCCGTTCCTTCGCCAAGGAGAACGGGACCACCATCGTCATCGAGACCGAGGACTACGCCTTGAACAAGATGGCCCATATCAAATACACCTTCACGCGCGATGGGGAGATCGAGAAACAGGCGATCGTGCACACCCACCTCGTCGATGTCTATTATCTCCATTTCTACTACGACATCCCCTGGGAGAACATCACCTACGACCCCGTGATCAAGCGGTCGCAGCGGTTCTTGAACTGAGGCGGACATGTTCTTGCAGACAAGAAAGGGTCCCTTGCGTTTTCGCGACGAGGGACCGAGGACCACACACGCCCTCGTCTTTGTGCACGGACTGGGGGCCGACCATCGTTGTTTCGTGAAACAACTCGTCCATTTCCGCAAAAAACACCGTGTCATCGCCTTCGACCTTCCCAATCACGGAGACTCGTTCGCCTTCGAGAATGGCTTGAGCTATGCAGCCGTGAGCGACACCGTGAAAGAACTCTTGGACGAAAGAGGGGTCGAAAGGGCGGTCCTCTGCGGTCTTTCCCTGGGGGGACACCTCGTGCAGTATTTCGCTCATCATCACCCCGGATATGTCGCCGGCGTGGTCGATGTCGGCAGCACGCCCCTGCACGAACCCCTTTCTTTCCGAACCTTTCTCAAGCTCCGCCTCTATTTCTTCTCCTGCCGCTTCATCCCGAAACGGATTCTCGTGAAGATCATCGCCGGCAAGGACCGCGGCCGCACGGAGAAGAGCCAGGACTATCTCATCAACCGCATCGCCGAACGGACGGCGAAAAGGGCCATGTTGAAGATGCTCCGGGTGATGTTGAGAACGGCGCGGAAGGGCATATCCGCACCTGTCGGGGCGCCGTTGCTCATCATCAACGGGGAAAACGACCAGCAATGGCTCATCGAAAAGGCGCGCGCTTGGCACGAAGAAATACCGGGAAGCGTCCACGAAATCATACCGGCGGCGGGGCATATCGCCAACCAGGACAATCCCCGCCATTTCAACCGGATGCTCGAGCGTTGGCTCGAGACGGCCGGACTTCCCGGCGAACCGAAAACAATACCGAATGAGAAATGAGGCATTCTATGGCTATCGAAAACCGAAACATCGCATTGCTCGTCGATGCGGAGAACATCAGCCCGAAATACATCGAGATTATCGTCGACGAAGCCAACAAGTACGGCAAGATCAACTATCGACGGGTCTATGGGGACTGGACCACGGACCAGCTTTCCGCCTGGAAAGGGAAAATCAACGAGTTCGGCCTCACCCCCGTCCAGCAGAACGTCTATACCGCGGGCAAGAACGTGAGCGACTTCACGATGATCATCGACGCGATGGACATCCTCTATTCGGGGAAGGTCGACGCCTTCGGCCTCGTGACGAGTGATTCCGATTTCACCAAGCTCGTCACCCGCCTCCGCGAAGACGACATGTTCGTCTTCGGCATGGGCGAGAGCAAGACCCCGATCTCGCTCGTGAACTCCTGCGAGGCTTTCGCCTATCTCGACAAGATGCTGGCGAAGGAAGAAGGGGAGAAGAAAGAGGAGAAGCCGGCGGCCAAAAGCAAGCGGAAAAAGCCGGCGAACAACAAGGCCGAAAGCTCCATCACGCCCCCCGAGACCATCGCGAAGGAACTGAGGAACATCATCGAGAACAACCAAGAAGACGACGGCTGGGCGTATTGGAGCATCGTCGCCGACCTTCTGCAAAAGAAGTTCCCGGGCTTCCATCCCAGGAACTACGGCAAGAACGTCCGCCCGATCACCTATTTCAAGAACCACAAGGCCTTCGAGGTGAAAATCGACAACAAGGTCGCCTACATCCGCAACAAAAAGAAATGACGGAGGGGTCCGCCATGGAAAAGACGTCCTTCCAAGGAGAGAGACCGGATGGGAAACAGTTGTTCGTCCTGCTTGTGGTCGGGGCGCTCATCGCCGCGGTGCTGCTCTTTTTGGCCGCCCGCGTCGTGAACATCACCGACGCGGAGCGTAGCTGGCACTTCATCGAGGGAGCCGGCCTCTGGAACCACGTCATCCTCGGCGTTTCGGGCCTCTTTTTCAGTTTCCTCCATTTCTTCCGCGAATACCGTCTCTACAACCACGAGAGCCTCACCATCGACGAAGCGGGCGCGCTCCTCGTGTTCAAGGACGAGACGACCTATGACCGGGATTCGCTCCGCGAGATCCGTTTCTCGCCCGTCTTCTACGGCTGGTTCGGTCTGAACAAGGTCATCTTCCGTTTCCGCGTCAAAACGGGAAAACGACCCCGGACGCGCCTCCTCCTCGTAGAAAGGGAAGAAGCGGTGAGACTCGCCGAGGCTTTGCGACAGACATCGAAAAAGAAGGCCGGGACCGACTGACCTACCCGGACGAAAAACCGACCGGTAAAAGAACACCCCCGCGCCAGCGATTGGCGGCGGGGGTGTCTTTTGTCCGGCAGTGTCGCGCGCGTCAAAAGAAGAAAGGCCCTTGCCGGGCCTTTCGGAAGCGATCAATACATGCCTTGCGGCATCGCGGGCTGTTGGTCGCCCTTGTCGTCTTCGTCTTCGTGTTCGCTGACCGCGACTTCGGAAGTGATGAACATCGCGGCGATGGAAGCGGCGTTGCGGACGGCGCTTCTTGTGACCTTGGTGGGATCGACGATGCCGCGCTCGATCATGTTGACCCATTCGCCTTCGCGGGCGTCGAAACCGCGGTCTTTCTTCTTGGAGGCCATCTGCGTCTCGGTGATCTCGTCCCCGTCGAAGCCGGCGTTCTCGGCGATCTGGCGGATCGGCTTCAAGAGGGCGTTCAAGACGATGTTGATGCCTTTTTGCACGTCGACATTGTCGTCTTTCAGGGTCTTTCTGAGTTCCTTGTAGACATCGACGAGCACGGCGCCGCCGCCGATGACGATGCCTTCTTCGACGGCCGCCTTGGTGGCGTTCAGGGCGTCCTCGATACGGAGTTTCTTCTCTTTCAGTTCGGTCTCGGTCGTGGCGCCGACCTTGACGATGGCGACCCCGTCGGTGAGCTTGCCGAGACGCTCCTGCAGACGCTCTTTGTCATAGTCGCTCGTGGTGTTCTCGATCTGGCTCTTGATTTCGTCGATGCGCTCTTGGAGCATCTCCTTGTTGCCGCTGCCTTCGAGGATGGTGGTGCTGTCCTTGGTGACGATGACCTTCTTGGCGATGCCGAGATTCTCGATGGTGGCCTCTTTGAGGTCCATGTCGAGGTCTTTCGAATAGAAGGTGGCACCGGTGAGATAGCTGATGTCTTTCAGGATCTCCTTTTGGTTGTCGCCGAAGCCGGGGGCTTTGGTGGCGACGACGTTGAAGGTGCCGCGGAGCTTGTTCACGACGAGGGTGCTCACGACTTCGTTCTCGATGTCGTCGGCGATGATCATGAGGG
>PUMR01000066.1 GCA_003551455.1 Mollicutes bacterium
AAAGAAGGAGTATGCTGGGAGTTTTACCCAGCTGAGTGCGAAGAGTGCGGGAACACGGCTTTAGTACCGAGATTACCTGAGAAAGTGAAAGATGATCACTACCTTGGATATGCTGACGAGATACCAGAAAGAACAATAGGAGCACTTCGACGTTACTGTATGGAGTTCATAGCACCTGGTGACTTCTTGATGTCCGTACTAGAGGATAAACTACTAGGGGCAATGATGCATGGTGATATCGAGAATGTAGAAGCACTCCCAGCGATTGTAACGTACGTCTATAACGAACTTCCAGCGGACAGCTGGGGAGATGAAGAGTCGGTACGACGTTGGTTAGCGAAGGGCAACAATGAGAGGCTCCACCACACACATCGCGTACCACAAGGAGGTATAGTATGAACCTTAGAGGGAATCCGAATGCTGACAAGAGGGACAGTTGGTTATTGATAATGGCTGGACCGCCAGGTTCAGGGAAGACGATGTTTGCTAACGCGTTCAGAAATCTAGGCAACTCAGAAGGGGATGCTACCTGGAAGATCGTCAGTCGAGATGAGATCCGACATCAATACATCTACGAGAACTACGATCCAGTGATACCACAGAACGAGGTGTGGACACATGAGCTGGAGATGTCAGTAGTAGACCTCGAGAGAGCGGCCGTAGAGATATACGGACTACAAGGTTTTAACGTAGTAATAGACGATACAAACTTGACACGTAGCAGTAGGAAGACTTGGATCAATATGAAGTACATTATAGGAGCGACACCAATAATTGTAACGGTCGAAGCGCCACTAGATATGTGTTTAGAGATGACCGAGGGTAAGATTGCGGAGAACCGTGTTAGAGAAACCTACAAAAGGTGGGAGAGTGAACTACCGTTAGACGCTCACCAAGAAGGGTGCGAGATAGTAGAGCTAGCGTATACGAAAAACTGGTGTGGAAGGTATGAGTGGAAGTTTAGGAGCAATGAGGAACTCCTATGTAGTGCTATAGGTAGTGAGATAACAACTTCAGCTCTGGAGTATGCTGCAGAGCAATGGTGGGAGGGCTACTAATGGGTAGCCGAAGACATCACGATCCTGAGGTTAGGAAGAAAGCAGATGCTCAGAGCGAATACTGTAAGAAACACGATCTACCACACTTTGCACCTCGAAACGGTCACTGCTTCCTCTGTAAGAAGCAGATCTACGACAGAATCCGCTACGAAACAGCAGCTAACGAACTGATCACAGGTTGTCCTTGGTGCCATTACAGTTACTGCGGCTAGTACGCTAGGGAGTTGCACTAGGGAATACGCTAGGGAGTTGCACTAGGGAATACGCTAGGGAGTTGCTAGGGAGTTACGAAAGGAGGTAATTCTATTGTGTAGCGGCCTTCACAATTATCAGATGATAGGATTTAGTTTTCCAGCGGACACTATCAGAGATCCGTACTATAACACTGTATGGGTTTGTACTGAGTGTGGAGCTACAACGTACGATGTGCTGTCGCTGAATTAAGGAGGTGATTGCAGTACGAAAAGCCTCTATACTTGTTATGTTCCTCGGATGGTTCGTAACTGTTATAAGTAATATGCATAAAGATCCTGTATGGGGAGCGTTAGTACCGTTGCATGCGTTTCTTGTGGCGTGGGTTTGGGATATCGAGATGAACAATCGAGAGGAAGGTGACAATGATGGCTAACAACTTCTGGGACGAAGAGGTAGATATCGCGGAGATTGGTAAAGGCCGTAATACAGTGAAGTTCAGTGCGGTCAAGAAGGGTGATCGTGAGTATGTCAGTGTCAGAGAATGGTTTACAACTAAAGGAGGTGAAGAGCGACCGACTAAGAAGGGAATCGTGATACCGAAGGAATTGGTTGAAGACTACGTATCGTTTATCGAGATAGGTTTGGATGAACTCGAAACCTAAATAACTGGTTGAAGACCAGGAGGGTTTCTTATGAAACGTTTGAAAGAGTGGATATTCGTCGCAGGAGTAGTAGCAGTACTAGGTGCATTTGCTTCTGGGCTAGCTCTACAGTCTATACCTGTACAACTATTAGCTATAGGTGTTCTCATAGGGTTATATGTCATAATATCCAGACAGGAGTCTAAATAGAATATGCGAATGTGGAATGTAGACAGCATCTGTTAGGTGAACACCTGGAGATGCATATGTTTGTTGGTACCATGAGGAAAAATAAGAGAATCACAGGGTACATCGAACGCGATCTAGTAGAACCACAAAACATTAAGCGACGACAACCATCATCTTCGGGACGATGCATTGGTTGAAGAGATGGAGCGTCGCAGGAGTAGTAGCAGTCGCCAATAGAACAGCCTATGTTACTATAAACGAGGAGGAAAGCAGGAGGGAGCTACTAGGGAGATGCGAGAATTGTAAACAACGGTATGAACAGAGTATTGAGGAGTAACCCTGCTACAGTTGTAGGGCGAAGAAGGGAGGTGCGTTGATGGATATATCATCGTATGATGGTGAGGAGATACTGGAAGAGGCGCTTAACGACAAAGCACGTAGGGAAGTAATGCAATGTAAACGATGTGGTAGCGTACGTGTCAGTATCGCATATAAAGCGCATCCTAGATTACATCAAGATAAAGCCGATGCGATATACTACGTTATATCGCTATTCTGCGAAGCATGCCGCTACGTATCGAGTACTAATGTGGTACTACCACGAGATAAAGCCGAACCTATAACCGAGAGACTAGTTAACGAACGTCCTCTACGATTAACTATAGGTTGGCTGTATAGCACGGTCCTAGGTTTACTACAAGAAATGGGAGGGACATTCTTCGAATGATAACTCTATATACGCGATCATTTCAGTTCCTATTCCTGATAAGTATGTTAGGCTTACTATGTGCTACGATTCGAGAGGAGATACGTGATCCATTTTGGAAGTACTGGAACAAATAACTAACTAATTCCTAGGAGGGATTTACGATGTTAGATAAGTTTAAGAGGCGTGTTGCAGACATCGCTAAGGATGCTCGTATATTCGTTAAGTACGCCGGAGGAAAACAGAAAGGCCAACTAGAGGATATCGCGAGTCTGTTGGAAGAAGCTAATAGGCGACTTGAGGAAATGGAGACGGACACCGAGTAACTGCTAATCGCCCTCCCAGCACCATACGGGAGGGTAAGCGCCCAATTAAGCGAGCTCTGGTATGCTAGGGCGTTGACGCCAGAGTTATTAAAAGGAGGGTTAACAATGGAAGTACGCTGCAGTGCTACTATTGAGGAGTGTAAGAAGTTCATGGCAGAAAGCGGTAAAGGGTATCTTAAGGTTATATTCAAAATTACAGATGGGCCACTAAAGAACTTTAGAGTTATAGAGTATGTACCCCAGTTTCAGGAGCAACCGGATCAAATATACCAACTAAGCGCCATGATCGATATACCGATTATATCGTTGGAGAATTACCCAGCACAGGCTGAAGGGTGGGAAGGTGTTATTGCGGTAACTGATAAAGTTAAAGATGGTACAACGCATGATACGAGTGCCTACGTGCGGCTGTATGTGGATTGGGAACACATATAACTCGACGTTAGTTACTATTGAGGTTTGAGACTAGGAGGTATAGCGATGAAAGTACGTTGCGGAGCGACTCTTAAGGAGTGTACTGAGTACAGGACACAGACTGGTAGGGAGTATTTTAAGGTTAAGTTCAAGATAACAGACGGTCCACTGGAGAAGATCGTTGTAGCAGATTATATACCAGAGTTTGAAGCGCAGTTACTGCCAATATACTACCTCAGCGAACTCGTAGGAGTGTCAATTGCGTCGATACAAAGCTGTCCAGAGCAGATCGAAGGATGGGAGGGAGTTATTATAGTTACAATCGATCCAGATCGTCAGGTTGAAACAGAGGAGTTTTTAGGGTTAGACATTGCATGGGAGGAGATTCATAGAGGAGATTCATAAGTGTATGAATCAGTAAAGGTTTGTGCCGCTACCTTAGGGCTGTGCCGCTACCTTAGGGCTGTATCGCTACCTTAGGGCTGTATCGCTACCTTAGGGTTGATGTTAGTAGTGAATCACTACGTAAAGGAGGTAAGAGACGTTGCTGAAGAAGGCAGGAGTTGCGCTAGGTACAGCTGCGGCGGTACTAGGTATCTCCGCTAGTGTAGCAGCGATCTACCCGCCAAGTGCACTGGACCGTGAGTTGGCAGAGCAAGCTCATACGGAGGTGCGGGAGATTATCGACGAACGTAGAGGTAATCTGTTCTCGATATTCTTCCCACCTCCAAATCGTGATAGCTTCCAGAGGTTCTTCTCAGACAGAACAGGACATCGAATTCTCCGACACACCGAGACAGCAACTCACGAGGTGTACCTCGGAACAGCCTACTACCAGCTCCTACTGCGTGCATATGACGCAGAACACAAGTATGATGAAGTAGATGACGAGACATTAGAACAACTAAGTAGGAGCGGTAGGCTAATTCGTATCCTACAACAGGTTGAGGTTGATGAACGTAAAGAGGCGAATCCGGACGGTCTGCACTTGGTTCTCGAGATTGACGGAGAGATCGTACAGCCGGCCTATATTCTGATACAAGGTCGGACCCGCGGAGAGGCGGGGTACGTCGGATACGGAATTTACGAGTTTGACGTAGAAGATGTACCTGGAGCTGAAGATGGAGATAGGCTAGAAGGAAGGGCTACAATTAAATCGATATCCTATGCGGGTGAAACGGATATCGTAATACGGATGTCTGACATCCGATAAGTTAGATCTAAGCTGACGGCCGGGGATATCTCCTCGGCTGGACTAATACTATTAATACGCTAGGGACGTTGAAGGGAGAGATCACTGTGGAGTTCGGAGACATGGATGTATTCTGTTGTCCGGAATGTGGTTGGGAAGGGTGAACCGGACGTAGAGAATTTCGGAGAAGGTGGCGCCTACCCATATAATCGGGATTTACAAACCGTAACGTGTCCGGAATGTGGTTGGGAAGGGTGAACCGGACGTAGAGAATTTCGGATAAGGAGGTAACACCTTTGGATAAACTAATCGAAGAGGGTGTGCTGTGTTGTGCCTGTGGAGTACTGCTTGAGGATATGAAGGATGGGGACAATATTAAAGACGGCCCTGGATACCCTAGGTACTGCATAAATTGCGGTACTGAAGCAGGAGTAGATGACTCACTAATCGATACAGAGTACGCCGAAGTTATGGTTAAATGTGCCTATTGTGGAGCGTGGACTTATAAGCCAACGCCCGAAGATGATGGTTGCTGCTGGAACTGTGGAAATACTAACTAGGAGTTGGGGGGTTTTAGAATGTATATAAAAGAAACGTTCATTGGTGAGGACGCGTTGGAGGCTACTCGGAACAGAAAAGAGTTTATTGAAGAGCAGAAGGACGGACTAAAGAGGCAGTTATTCTACACCTTTCAAGCAGACTGTGAACCACGAATTGAATATACAGTTAAGTACCATATTCGGGAACACTATATGAAACCGCAGTTTACAGGTCCTCATTACGAGAGAGGCTATCTACAGCTAGTTGGGGTTCTTGTAGTGAAGCTAGCAGATCCAGACGCTGTTGCAGATAAGGTGTTCGAGATGCTCGATCAGATACCATGTAACAACACGATGTGTTCAAGAGAGATAGAGCGTTGGAAGGATGAGATAGGGTACACTGCGTTAGTAGAGAAGGAAGAGGAGTACCACGAGTTGTTGGAAGGGTCACATCAGTAATCGGGTGGACCTTGAGCACCGCGGAGTGGGGTAGACTGAGCTAGAAGTAAGGAGGGATTGAATGCAGCAGGACAAGCCGCCTATTACACCATGGAGGGTATATAAAGAGACCGAGGAAGATCGAAGGTATGGTTCCTGCGAAGTTCGAGGGTCTTTTATCGTAAGGGTTAGTGATGATCACTACAACTGCTTGGTCTTATATGTACTATGTAAGAGAGTTTTCGATCAAGATTGGAGGTACGACAATGACTGAAAAAAGATTATATAATGTATGGGAACCAGCTGGGCTAGGAGAGAAGATCAGAGCGTATATTCAAGGCTCCGAAGACATAGGGTTCGTCTGTATAGGTTCCGATCGAGCTACTGGAGATAGTTACGGTCCCCTAGTAGGGACTTTCTTAGAAAGAGCTGGGGTGCAGACTGTTTATGGAACTTTGGTAGACACCTTAAACGCCACTAACATCGAGGAAGGGAGGTGTAATTGGGAGCACCACGAGAAGGTAGTTGCGATCGATGCGAGTTTGACTAGTAAGCCAGTCCGCATCCGAAAGATTGTGGTGGAAGATGGCGGTTTAAAGCCAGGATTAGGTCTAGGAAAGGATATAGCACCTATAGGTAGCGTATCAATCAAAGGTATGGTTAATATATCAACTGATAAGGATCTGTCCCTCAGGGTCTTACAAAGTACCGAACTGAGTAAGGTTATCGAGATGGCGGAAGTAACCAGCAAAGCTATCGCGTACGCGCTGAGAAGGGAAGGTAAAGCTTGTGACGAGACGGCCTGTAGTCTACTGTAAGTTTAAGGAGCTGCTTAACGCACAAGCTGTTCCCTAAGACTTAAGTAACCGTGCGTGACGTTAGTTACTATTCTTGAATAAATCATACGCGGTACCGTGCGTGACGTTAGTTACTATTCTTGAATAAATCATACGCGGTACCGTGCGTGACGTTAGTTACTATTCTTG
>PUMR01000046.1 GCA_003551455.1 Mollicutes bacterium
GGATCAAAAGGTTAGGGGTTCGAGTCCTCTTGGGCGCGCCACACGGGAAGTAGCTTAGCTTGGTAGAGCGCTTGGTTTGGGGCCAAGAGGTCGCAGGTTCAAATCCTGTCTTCCCGACCATAGTCATACGGGCGGAACGCACGTATGGAATCCTTCGACCGAAGGATTTTTTTATTACCGTTCCGCCCGCACGCCCCCGTTTACAAAAGCGGGAAAATGCAGTACAATGGCTTTGGTCACGAGACGGCACAAAAGACCACGGGAAGTAGCTCAGCTTGGTAGAGCGCTTGGTTCGGGGCTAAGAGGTCGCAGGTTCAAATCCTGTCTTCCCGACCATAGATCATAACGCCTTTTCTAGGCGTTTTTCTTTCTGTAAAGACGACTTAATGTCAGAATGTGTCTCCGCAACTACGAAAGGCTTTCTTTAACACCGGCTGAAAACGGTTTTGCAAGCGCTGCGTGAGGCCATATGTTACAATGTAAGAAAGCCGGATATTGCCAAGGTCTTTTCTCCATGCTCATCCCCATTTTCTCGACACCTTAGAAAAATGTCCAAGACCTCGAGGGTGTTCGGCAATCCCGGTTGTGGGGATGCATGCGAAAATCGCCCCACGGTGGTATGCATAGAGACACATATGATTGTTGGTCCAAGGAAGTTGTGCTATAATGTTTCGTAGCGAGAAGGGGCCTGTGTGGGTGTTCCATTGACGCAGGAACGCAGGAGTGGAAGCCATGTTCATACAGCTTTTGGCAAACGGGAATCCCATTGTTGAGACACTCACTGACTTTTTCGAGCTCGTTCTCGATTTTTTCGAGGCCTATGGAGAAATCGGGCTCTTCATATATTCGATCATCGAGACCATCACACCCATGGCCGGCGTGGAGCTCATCCTCTTCCCCGTCATCATCGTCTCACCGATGCCCTGGTGGTTCACCACTCTGAACATCGTCGTCGCGAACACCATCGGGGCGTTCATCGTCTATTTCTTCTTGGCGAAAGAAGACAACCGTTTTTACAACCGACTCGTCAAAAAGAAGACACGTGACCGCGCCAAGCGTCTTTTCGACCGCTATGGTTTCTGGGCCATCTTCATCTTCGCCCTGACCCCGCTTCCCTTCTTCTTGATCCTTTTCACGGCCTCTGTCGCCAAGATGAAATTCGTTCCCTACATGTTCGCCGCTTTCTCTTCCCGGGCGACCCGTTTCTTCATCATCACATACTCCGTACATGTTCTCGGCGGACAGACGAGCGATATCATCCTCTGGCTCGCCCTCATCGGCGGCGGAATGGTCTTGCTGATGATGTTTCTGCAAAGAAGGGCCTTGGCCCATTTCGAGAAGAAGGCCGGCGACAGTGCTCCTACGGAAGACGCCGGGACCGAGGGGCAGGACAATGTGTAAAGTCTTGACAACCACGGTAAATGTGATAACATAAATTCGCCAAGGACGAGGGTCCCGTAGCCAAGTGGCTAAGGCAATGGACTGCAACTCCGTGATCACCGGTTCGAATCCGGTCGGGACCTCCAGATGGAAACCCCAAAAAGCCCTCCGGGGCTTTTTTTGTCGGTCCAAGAGAAAAGGAAGCCCCGCTCGAGGCTTCCTTGGTTTTTGCGGTGATGATCAGTCTTGTCCTTCTACCTCGTCTACGGGCCAGTCTTCTTGGCCAGCATAAGGGGTGATCAGGATGTCGTTGTCCACATGGAACTCGTCATAGAGTTCGGCTTGGAGTTTGAGCTCGAGCTCGATGAGGTCCCGGATGTATAGAGGGAGTTCCTCGATATTTTTGCCGATGTCGTCGAAGCGGTTGTTCTCATGATAGAAGACGTAGTCGTTCGTCGCGATCGTGTAGTATTCGTCATCCTCGAAGGTGGTCGTCTCCCCGTAACTGAATCTGTTAAAGTTTTCGCTGCTGTCGATAAAACGGGTCAGGTCGCTGCCGAGAAGGTCGGCCGCCACGACCGCATTGTCGAAAGGCCAGACTTCATAGAGCGTGGACAGGGTTATGGGCTCGTCACCGGGAATCGAGTGCCTGGTCCCGCCGGTGTTTTGACTGCCCACATCGGCACCGAAAGCGATACGCATAAGTCTCGCCGCCCACTCAGAAAGTTCATTCCGCTGAAAATTCTGAGCCGGCGTGATGATCGGCTCATTGAATATCTCGTCGGTCTCGAGGACATATTCGTCGACCATGGCCTGGATGTCGGGATGGGCTTCCCAGAACAAACTGTCGTCATTGCGCGAGAGGTTCTGCATGGATGTTTCAACGATGCTTTTTTCATCGAGCTCAAAACGGATGTGGCCGACATATTCTCCGTAAGCTCCCGACTGGATGGCGGGCACATCGCCGTCATAGCGTGTGAAAGTCCAGTGACTGTGGCCGTTGAAGATGGCATCGACCCGGGCGTCTTCGTCGAAGAAACGGACATCGTCGTTCACATTGCCGGAATCATGGGTGAGAAGCAGGACAATGTCCACATCCTCGTCTTGTCTGAGGTAGCGGGCATAGTCCTCGACAATGGGTCCGGGATTCTTGAATTCATAGTCTTCGACCATCCGTCTCGCGATCGAGGATTCGAGACCATAGCCGATGGTGCCGATGATGCCGATTCGGAGTTCTCCCCGTTCAAAAATCACATAGGGGTCGATGTTATCGGGCATGTCGTCGGTACCTTTGTAGTGGACATTGGCGCCTAGGAGGGGGAACTCCGCGATACCACCGTCAGGGTCGAAGTAGTCGGTGACGACTTCCAAGCCCCAGTCGAACTCGTGGTTGCCGATGGCCAAAGCATCGAAATAGGTGGCGTTCATCAGTTCGATGACGCTTTTTCCGTGATAGTGGTTGGAAAGTGCGCTCCCTTGCAACATGTCGCCACCGGCGAGCACGAAAGTCCCTTCGGGGTTCTCCCGTCTCCTTTCAATGAGGAAATTGCCGATATTGGCCATCCCCATGGAGTCGCCACGGGGAAGAATCGCACCGTGGAGGTCGTTCATGTAATAGATGTCGATGACCTCGGGTGTGACGGTGGGATCGGGATCCAATGAGCCGTTATCATCCGTCTCCTCGGGCGTGGTTCCACAGGCGGTGAGGGTCAAGACGGCGATAACGAAGAGCGTGAAGGTCAGAAAGCGTTTCATGGGGGAATCATCCTTTTTGTGAAATCTAAGAGCATTATAACACACACGGTCCCCATATGTTGAAAATGGCGATGCATCTTCCTCCAAGACACAGATTCTTCCCACAAGATGCGATGTCGTGGGCGCATATGTTATAATTATGATACAGCAATGCCCTTTGGCGGAAGAAATCATGTACATCCGCCACGACGGAGGCGGCCATGCCCTTCAGAAGACGTTTCATCGACGCGGTTGACGGTAGACGGATAAAAGTCTATGTGATGCGTGCAAAAGGCGACAGGAAAGGCGTCGTCCATATTTTGCACGGTATGGGCGAACATGCCGGAAGGTATGAAGAATTCGCGGGGTATCTCGTAGAAAACGGGTACACCGTCTATGCCCATGACCACCGTTTGCACGGAGGAAGTGTCGAAGAAGGGGAGAAGGTCGGTATCTTCCGCAAAGAGGACACATTTGCGGCCGTTATCGAGGATGTCGGGACCGTCCAGGCCTATATTTCCGAGAAGGAAGGCGTTTCCGACCTCATCACCCTCGGTCATAGCATGGGTTCTCTCATCCTCCGGCGCTATCTCCAGACAGACGGCCGGTTCACGAAGAAAGCGATCGTCATGGGGACACCGCCCGCATATTCGCGGCTCATGGTCGCCACAAGCCGCTTTCTGGCCTTTTTCACCGGGCTTTTCCATCCGACCCATAAGCGCAATCGGTTGATGCATGCGCTCATGAAACGCAACACCGTCCACCGCGTGAAAGACAAAGAACGCGAGAACGACTGGCTCACCCACGACAAAGAGGTCGTCCGCCGCTATGAAGAAGACCCGGCTTGTGGTTACGCCTACAACAAATACTTCTATCGCGAGTTCTTCGCTCTCTTCGCCAAGGTGAACCACCCGCGCGAAATAGGGAAGACCCCCGCCATCCCCATGCTATTCATCTCGGGGGACAAGGACCCCCTTTCGCAGAGCATGCGTTCGGTCGAACGGCTGTTTTCCCGCTATGACGAGTGCATCGAAGACTTCCGGGGGACCATCCATGCCGTGACGAATGCCCGTCACGAAGTCTTGAACGAAATCGACAGGTCGAAGACCTTTGCACGTGTACTCGAATGGATCAAGGAAAATTGAACATCCTTCTGTCCGGATTCGAGGAGGTCGGATCATGACATCGCATTCCTATCCGAGGGACAATCTGAAGATTCTGGGACGACTTTTCCGCAATTTCCGTGAGCGCAAAGGCTACTCCATCCGCGGGGTGGCCCGGAGCGCCAGGCTCTCCCACACCGTCGTCAGCGACATCGAGAACTGCAAGATCCATCCGAATCAGGACACATTGAAAGAACTCTACAGTACCGTGGGGATATCCATGTTTTTCGGCGCGGAGGAGATAAGCTCTCTGAAACATCTTCTCGCCGCTTTCAACAATGCGGTCTATTACACCCATCCCGATGATGTCGACATGTACTACGAAGCGTTGAAAAAACGTACCAAAAGGCTACTGCATTCGCCGCTGCGGGTGGATTTTTTGTTGGCCAAAGAGACGTATCGGAGTTTTCGCCTGCAAAAGCGTCACCATGGGATACTTGCCGAACTTGAAGAATTCTATGATTACTTCTCTTGGGAACAAAAACAGATGTACAATCTGATTCTGGCCGTGAAGCATTTTCATGCCGGGAAACACGATGAAGCCCTCGCACACCTGAAAAAGAACCTGGATATACCCGAACCGCAGAATTTCTATGCCGTGACGGTCTCTTTTCTCGCCCGGGTGTACGATTTCCACTTCAGGGACCACAAGAGTCTGAAATTCGCTTTGGAGGCCGTCAAACTCCACACCGCCCTGAACAATACCTACCGCAAGATGGAGATCGAGGTTCTTGTCGTCAAGAAACATATCGATCTCGGGAATCTCGACGAAGCGGAAAACACCATCCGCTATCTCAAACAGTCTTTGAACCGCACGCTGCGTTTCCGGGAAGCCTTTCAGCGGGTGATAGCTCGCATGGAGGCCTATTTCGCGTTCGCCAAGGACGATTATGAGCAAGCGTTGGCCCATTTCGAGACCGCGAACGAGGATGACCCGCGACATTGGTTCTATCAAGCGTATCTCAACCACGAGGTCGGCAACTCCGACAAAGTCCATGATTGTCTGGCCCGAATCGAGAAACACCCCAAAGGGAAGGGGAGGGATTTCTTCTTCGCCGCAGGAAGACTCTTCTTGGCCCATATCGGTGAGAACATCCCTGAAGCGGATCTTGACAAAGCGGTCGATACCATATGTGAGAATATGGATGTCATCCGGAATGCCCCCCTGTATTACGCGATCAACGAGATGCTCATCGCTTATCATGAACGACGCGGGGATTACAAGGCTGCGGTCGAAGTGGCGAAACGCCATCTCTCCTTCTATAAGAGACGCGATTCTTTGCGCTGAGTCGACAGAGTTCCGTGCTTAACCCCCGAAAATCGGACAGTGTAAACTAACGTTGCCATCTTGCTTATTCGTCCCTTGTCCATCATAATTATGGTAGAGCGGTGGGTTAAGGAAGTCGCGGATGAATCATATACGATTCATCGCAAAAAAAAATTATTTTTTCACCGGGCGGGGGCCCGGTGTTTTTTTGTAATCACTTTTTTCAAGAAATGAGGCTCGGATTATGATAGATTATAGGGACCCCCGCTTGGACAGACAGCAAATCCCGCAATCTTTGTCACTCTCACTGTTCGACGGCAGGAATTTCTCCCATCACCTTATCCGTACCGCCCGCTTGTGTTATAATGTCAATTGTGAGAAATGTAAGCGCTCCAATCTGTGCATACATCTTGGAATGGAGAGGACAAGACTATGGACGAAGTGAAGGAATTACGCATGACGGCCGTTGTCAAAGACCGGCCGGAACGAGGTTTCACCATCGAAAAACGGACCATCAGCACCGAACTGAAAGAAGACGAAGTCCTTGTCAAAGTCCGCACAGCCTCTTTTTGCGGGACGGATTATCACCTCTACGCTTTCGACGAGTGGGCGAAGAACCGCTTGCAGCTTCCCTTGATTGTCGGGCATGAGTTCAGCGGCGAGGTCATCAAAGTCGGAAAGAAGGTCACGAAAGTCGACCTCGGCGACATTGTCAGCGCCGAGACGCATATCATCTGCGGTGAATGCGAATTCTGTCTGCGCGGCGAAGGGCACATCTGTGAGAACACGGAGATCATCGGTGTCGACACGGATGGTTGCTTTGCCGGTTACGTCAAGATTCCCGAAGCCAACTGCTTCTTGAACGACAAGGCGGCGAACCACTTGCACCTTTCGGTCCAGGAACCGTTGGGCAACGCCGTGCACACCATGGCGCACTTCCCTATCGAAGGAAGAAGCGTGGCGATCGTCGGTTGCGGGCCGCTCGGACTCATGGGTATCGATGTCGCGCGCGCCTATGGTGCGAAGAAGATCATCGCCATCGAGATCAACGCGTACCGGCGGCAAAAAGCCGCGGAACTCGGCGCCGACGTCGTCATCAATCCCCTGGAGGAGGATGTCGTGCGGCGGGTCCTCGCAGAGACCGATGGCCGCGGCGTGGATGTCATCGGTGAATTCAGCGGCAACAAGACCGCCATCGAACAGGCGTTCAAATATATCAAGCCCGGCGGCGGCATGAGTCTCTTGGGCATCCCGGCGGAAGACATCGAATTGAACCTCGCCGACGATGTCGTGTTCAAAGGGATCGAGATCTATGGTGTCGTCGGCAGAAGGATCTATGACACTTGGCACGAAGTGCGACGGCTCATCGACGAGGGGAAGCTCAATCTCGACAAGATTATCACCCATGAACTCCCCCTCAAGGACGTCGAGAAAGCGGCCGAGATCATGAAATCCGGAGATAGTGGAAAAATCGTGTTGATTCCCGAGGAGGACGATTATGAGTGACAAGTGGAAATTCATCGAAGACGAGATCCAAAAACTGAAGGACGACGGGGTCTATCGGAAACTCCCCGTGAACTATGGTCCCTGCGATAATGAGATCGATCTCGACGGAAGGAGAGTCATCAACCTCTCCAGCAACAACTACCTCGGCTTCGCCAACCATCCGCGGGTGAAGAAAGCCGCCAAAGAGGCCATCGAAAAGTATGGCGCCGGCGCCGGCGCCGTCCGGACGATCGTCGGCAACCAGGACCTCATCGAGAGGCTCGAAGAGCTCTTGGCGGAGTTCAAACGCGAAGAGGCCGTCATCTGTTTCCAATCCGGTCTGAACTGCAACATCGGTACCATCCAGGCCGTCACCGCAAAGGGCGACCTCATCGTGAGCGACGAATTGAACCATGCCTCGATCATCGACGGCGTGCGCCTTTCCAAAGCCGACAAGGCGATCTACAAACACAACGACATGGAGGACCTCGAAAGAATCCTCAAAGAAAAACGTAAAGATTACGCGAACGTCTATATCATCACCGACGGTGTCTTTTCGATGGACGGCGATCTGGCCGACCTGCCGCGGATCGTCGAACTGGCGAAAGAACACGATTGTTTGACCTATGTGGATGATGCCCACGGCAGCGGTGTCCTCGGCGAGAGCGGCCGTGGCACCGTCGACCATTTCGGTCTCCACGGCGAAGTCGATTTCATCGTCGGCACCTTGAGCAAGGCCATCGGCATCGTCGGCGGCTATGTGGCCACCAAACAGAGTGTGAAGGACTGGCTGTTGCACCGGGGACGCCCCCTGCTTTTCTCGACCGCCCTTCCACCCGCCGCGACAGCGGCCACCATTGAAAGTGTGAAGATGCTCATGGAGAGCGAAGAACACACGGAGAAACTCTGGGCCAATGCGAAGTATTTCAAGGAATCCTTGCGCGAGTTGGGCTTCGACATCGGTCAGAGCGAAACCCCCATCACCCCCGTCATGATCGGCGGGGAGGCCAAGACCATGGATTTTTCCCAGGCCTTGTTGGATGAAGGCGTGTTCGTATCGGGCATCGTCTTTCCGACCGTACCGAAGAACCAGGGACGTTGTCGCGTCATGATCAGCGCCGCTCATACCAGGGATAATCTCGATGAAGCCATCGCCGCTTTTGCAAGGGTGGGGAGGAAACTGGGCGTCATCTGACGCTCTTCCTCCATGAGACGCTACATCGGTTATTCCACGTTGGTCGTGTTCGCCGTGCTCCTCACGGGAGCGACCATCATCAACGCTTTTCGCGAGAACGTCTTTCTCTCCCTGGCGTTCCTCCCTTTCGTCATCATCATGTTCTATGTGTTCTATCGGGTCTTCATCGAGGCTCGGAACATCAAAGACAGCTACAAACTTCTATCGCGAAAGGCCCTTTATGATTTTTTGGCCACCGCCATCGCCGCCATCGTCACTTTCATCCTGAGTGTGCAAGTCGGACTCGGCCCCGTCACCGCTTCCGGCGTCGTCGGTGTCGCGGCCGCGCTCGCTTTGCGTCCTTATGCCGTTCCGATCTTTTGCGGGTCGTTTCTCGGGATGTCTTGTATCGACCACCTTTCCATGTGGCAGTTCGTCATCGCTTCTGTCGTGGTGGGAGCGATCTTTGTGGCCACGAAAGACGTTTTCAACGGCTATGGGGGCAAGCTGGGAACCATCGCCTTCGGTGCCGCCTTGTTGACGGGCATCATCGTGCGGGCCGATTTCCTCGACCCCATCGCCTACGATTCGTGGGAACGGGTCCACCTTGTTGTTGCCAGTGTTGTCGGCGCAGTGGTGGCCTATGTCATCAGTATCCGTTTCCAAGCCGGACCGGTATTCGGAAGCGGCATCGTCGGAGTGGTCGCCGGCCCGATCCTCCCGCTGCTTTTCGGCGCTTTCGGCGCCGAACTCGCCATCGCCGCCTTCGGTGCCTCTTTTGTCGGTATGAGTTCTCCGGAAAAGCTGGGGAATGAACGTTATATATTGTTCGCCGGGGCCATGTTCGGGTTCATCCTCGTCTTGAGCGCTCCTTTCTTCAACGGCGCCGGCGGCAAACTGGGAACCATCGCCTTCGTCAGTGCGATGATGATAGGCGGTGTGCGCACCTTTCTCCGGCAGAAAAGATTTATCGGCACTTCTTGACGACAACCCCCGAAAGCGGGGTGGATGCATGCAGGATCCCCTGACTGTCTTCAATCTGCCAAAGAACAGAGAGGATTTCGGCTATGCGGTGCGTATCTTGCGTACCCGCCGGAACGACTCGCTGCGCGGTCTCGCCCGCAAGGCGGGCTTTTCGCATGCGCATCTAAGGAAGATCGAGACCGGTTCGACCACTATCGGACGGGACGTTTTTGCGCGTCTGGCCGCTGTGCTCGATCTCGACCTCAACTGCGAAGAGGAAGAAAGAGATGCGTTCACCGACCTTCATGACCGGTTGGAATACGCCTTCTTGTATCTGGACCATGATGCGACCGAACGTCTCTACCGAAAATTGCAAACCACCCGTGCCATCCATGGTCATTCGCTATGGATGACCGACTATATGCTCATCATGCTCGGCTGCGGTTATCTCGGGCGCGAAGGTTCGCCGGAAAATGCGGATTCCCTGGTCGAGGAACTCACATCGGTCGCCACGCGTTTCCCCGCTGAAAAAAAGCAGCGGTTCCATGTCTATAGGGGTGCCCATCATTATCACTGGAACCGTTTTGACGAGGCCCTCGAAGATTATCGCCAGGCCATCGATTCGGCGGTGAACCGGCCCCATACCGCACTCGCGCATCTTTTGATGGCCCGCATCAACAACGAAACGGGCCATCTCACGGAATCGTCATACCACCTCGACAAAGCCCGCAAGATATTCGAAGCGGACCAGAATGTGCTCCGGGTCGCAGAATGTGAAGCCGTGGAGATCTCGAACATGATCAAGGCCGGCATTCATACGGGGGTGGAGGAGAGACTGGAAAAGACGATCGCGACGGCCCGCCGCTATGGATATCGAGTCCTCGAGACCGCCCTGCAGAATGCTTGGGCTCTTCATCATTATTTCGAGAAGGACTATGAGAAGGCTGTCGAGAGACTGGACAAAGCCAAAGACGATACGACACGTGGCCATTATTTCCACTCTCTCCTGTTATTGAAGCTACAAGGGCCACAAGCGGCATTGACCCATATCAAGAGTTTGCCCGAATGCAATGACAAGACCGGGCGTTTCGACATGTATGAGAAGGGACTCGCTTTCATGCGGGCGTATGCGGAAAAAGGGCTCTCGGAATCGGAAGCTGAGCTCGAAATGTTCTTCGAGGCCGCCTGGGAACAGATGGCCCCGGTCACGGCGGAGGTCGCTTATTCGTACTATGTTCCGCTTTTGAAAGAGAAGCGTCGTTATAAAAAGGCTTATGAGGCCACGCAGAAGATGATCACCATGACCAAGCGTTCATTGGCTTGAGAAGGAGTTATCCGCCATGTCTGAATGCATATTCTGCAATCTGAGACACGAGATCGTCTACGAAAACAGCCACGTGTTCGCGGTCTACGACCGTTTTCCCGTCAGCAAGGGGCATGTCCTCGTCATTCCCAAACGTCACATCGAACACTACTTCGAAGCCACCGAGGAAGAAGTCATCGCCATCCACAAGGCCCTCCATGCCATGAAGGTCCATCTGGACAAGCGATGCGCCCCCGATGGCTACAACATCGGTACGAACGTCCATACCGCGGGCGGTCAGACGGTGTTCCATCTGCACATCCATCTCATCCCGCGTTATGGAGGGGATGTCGACAACCCCGCGGGCGGCATCCGCGGCGTCATCCCCGATAAAAAGACATATTGAGGTGGCCGACATGGTTCGATTCGACTTCCTTTTCATGAGACGCCTGGCAATGGTCGGTGTCCTCCCACCGCTGGCCTTCACTGCCGCCCTCTTCGTCTTTTCGGGTGTTTTCGGTTTTTTCGAGGCCTCTTTTGTCCATTATGTCGTCATCATCCCGGCGACTTCTTTCGCCGGAATCTTCGCTTATATCGTCATCACCAGACACTTGCGCCTCACGTTCACCCTCGCCGAGACCATCGCCGACACGAGCCATGACGGCATCGTGATAACCGACCGGAAGAACCGCATCGTCTATGCCAACCCGACTGTCGTCCGCTCGACGGGATACAAAAGGGCGGAGCTTGTCGGCATGACGCCCGGGGACTTCAAGTCGGGCATCCACGACAAGGCATACTATGAGCGGATGTGGCGCTCCATCCATGAACAAGGGCATTGGCGCGGAGAAATCTGGGACCGCAGGAAGAACGGCGACCTGCTTCCCAAGGATCTCACGATCCGCACTGTGAAAGACAGAAGGGGGAACATCCGCTATCACCTCGGCATCCATCGCGACTTGACGGAAATCGAGACGTTGAAAAAGGACAAGGAAATGCTTCTTAGAACCCATCCCGAGACGGGTCTCCCCAACGAATTGGCCTTGCGGGAAAGGATGGAGGAGCTCTTGGAACGATCGGTACCCTTCCATCTCCTCCTCACCAA
Source organism: Mollicutes bacterium (assembly GCA_003551455.1). The sequence goes on from PUMR01000046.1 coordinate 11,575, forward strand.
AGTCAACAACAAATCCGCACTGATGGCCAGCCGGGACGAAAAGACCTATCTGGGCATGTTCAAGCCCCTTTCCGACGCTTTGCGAAAAGAGGAACGCGTTACTCTCTATGCCCAGATCGACAGCGAATTCTTCGCCCTCCTCGTCTATCGGGGGACGCAAGAGGAAGAGACCTTCGCTTCTTATCTCCGCGGGTACGAAAAGAGGTTGCAGGAGATGGCCGACCATCTCGGCACTCCATTGGATTGCACCTCGGCATTGGTCGCGCATCCGGAGCACGGCGAAGAAACCGACGATCTCACCACGGCCGCCCATGTCACGTTGGCGGCGGCCATCGAGGCCGGCACGAGCGGCATGGTCTTCACCGCTTCCCTCCAAGAGGAACTGGAAGGGGCCCAACGTCTTGTGGAGGCCCTCAGGAACGCGGTGGAAAACGAAGAAATCGCGGTGGCCTACCAACCGATTGTCGCTCTGGATGAAGGCAAGATCGCCGGTTTTGAAGCTTTGGCGCGCTTCCAGGGACATTCACCCGCCGTATTCATCCCGCTCGCCGAAAGGCACGGCCTGATCGGCGAGGTCGGAAGACTGGTCCGCAGACAAGCGTTCGCGGCGAAGAAAGTCTTTGACGGGATTCACGACGAATCATACCTGCTCACTTTGAACATCAGCGTCCAAGAATTCGCCAATGACACGTTCCTTCCCGAAATCACGCGTCAATGCGAAGAGACCGGTGTGTCTCCGAAAGACATCGTTCTGGAGATCACCGAGTCCACATATGTCTCGAACTATGCCGCTTTCAACGACTTTCTGCGTGCCCTCAAGAAAGAAGGGTTCCGCATCGCCGTGGATGATTTCGGCACCGGATACTCATCCCTTTCCCATCTGCAAGAGATGCCTGTCGACATGTTGAAGATCGACCGCTCGTTCGTCGCCGACCTTCCTGCGACGCGGAGCCTCGGTGTGATAGAGGCGATCATCGCCTTGGGCAAGGCTCACGAGTTGGATATCATCGCCGAAGGTATCGAACATGCCGACCAAGCGGAAATCATCAAACGACTCGGCGGCATGTTCGCTCAAGGTTTCCTGTTCGCTAAACCGCTCGCCGAAGAAGAGATGACAAAAGCCCTGCAAAAGAAAAACGGCCCTTTCAACGGCCGTTCCGGGGTTTGAGTCGACATACGCTCCGATCGAGTGTGCGCAATATCCAAACGAATCCCGCCCCGACGAGCATAATCAGGATCACTTTCCAAAGCAGATTGCCGTGCGGGAAGACGATCGGTGTGAAAGCGATGCCGATGGCCGACACGAAAGCGACGACGCAGGGTGTGCACCCGAAAGTGAAAAGGCCGAAGAAGAACGAGAAGAAAGGAATCGACGTCGTGCCCGCAGGTTCCTTTCCCGTGAGATGGATGCGGATGCGCCCCAGACTCAGCATAAGGGCCGCCATGGCCGCCATCGCGGCGTTCAGAGCTTGGTGCAGCAAGAGTAAAGGGACACCGAGCGTGGCGACCGTGTCAAAAACGCCCCCGTGGGCGAGCACATCCAAGAAGGTATAGATTCCGTGCATGAAGAGAAACGCCACCGACAAGAACAGCATGTTTTTCCTTTCCCTTTGTTTTTGCAAGAGCATTCCGAGCATCGTCATCACACCTTTTCCACAGTATAACAATCTCTTTCAATTGTGCGGTCACGAACGCTCAAAAACGAGCAACTTCCCGAGGAGGTCTCCATGGAGGAAAAGGAAAAAGACCAGCTCCGTTTGCGTCTTTTCATCCATCTTTGCCGCAAAGAGACGGGCCTTTCGCTCGCCGAACTCGCCCGCCGGGCGGATGTTTCGCGTGAGCGGCTCCGGAGACTGGAAAAAGAGGGGGAGCCACTCGAAGATGAGACCTTTGACCGGGTCAAAGAGGCTCTCGGCATCCAACCATATGACGGGCACTCCTTGTTGGTGGAATTCAAGGGGAAGTTCGACAGTCTCTACCACAACATCCTCTATCGAGAATATTTCGATGCCCAGGAAAATTACGACCATCTGTTGGAAAACAGGGAACGATATACGAAAAGCGGCTGCTTCGTCGATTACCATCTGATCATGTTCGTCGCGGCCTACCGTCTACGCCGTTCGCGCGAAGAAGCGGAACCGTTCTATCAGACCGCCAAGATGCTTTTCCCCGTCATGGATGCATGGCAGAAAGGGCTCTTCAAAGTGGAGGAGGCCATCTACCGCTATCGCACCGCCCGCGGTGAAGGAAGCGTGGAACAACTGGAAAAATGCCTACGGGATCTGGACGACCCCCATCTCCTCGCCAATGCGCACATCACCATCGGGACCATCCTGCATAACGACTACCGCCGTTACCGGGAAGCCGTGAACCATCTCGAGAAAGCGCTGTCGCTGTACGAGCGACACGCCAATTTCCACCGGGCTTGCCGGACCAAACTGCTTCTGCAGATCATCCGCATCCACCAGCAGAATCCCATCGAGGTCCAAAGGCTCCACGAAGATGTCATCGCTTTCGCCTCCCGGGTGGGAGCGCTGGAACTCTACTATTTCGCCCAACTGAACATGGCCCGCTTCCGCCTCTTGGAAAAGGAACCCGCCGCCGCATTGGAGATTCTCTCACGGTTCCGCCTGGAGGTCGCTTGGTATTATATTTTCAAGATCTATGCCTATCATCTTCTGGGACGCACCGTTCTCGTGCTGAAAACCATCGAAGAGTACAAGAAGCGTCCGGTGAAGACCTACAAGCCGGTGGAGACGATGTTCATCGAGATCATGGAGAAACTCTCCGTGAAAAAAGTGGATAAATATCTACTCGAAAGGCTCAAAGATATCACCGACACCTCTTTCGAGAGCGGGGACTATCTGATGTTCGCCATCACCACGAAAGTCTACACGGGTGCTCTCGAGGAGAAAAGGATGTACAAAGAGGCATGTATCTATGCCGAGAGGATGCTGGATGTCCTCCGGCACATCAGAAGAAACAGGAGGGGAACCATATGAAGAGTCACCGTAAAGAACTCTGGTTCAACACGAAAAAACGGCGCGAACTCATCAACATCACCAAGGACGTGGAAGAAGCCGTGGCCGCAAGCGGCATCAAAGAGGGTTTCGCCCTCGTCAACGCCATGCACATTTCCGCCAGCGTCTTCATCAACGACGACGAGTCCGGCCTGCATCATGATTTCGAGGTCTGGCTCGAAGGACTGGCCCCTGAAAAACCCTACGACCAATACAGGCACAACACTTTCGAGGACAATGCCGACGCCCATCTGAAACGCACCATCATGGGGCGCGAGGTTGTCGTGGCGATCACGGAGGGCCAACTGGATTTCGGTCCCTGGGAACAGATATTCTATGGCGAGTTCGACGGCAAACGCCGCAAACGCGTCCTGATCAAGATTATCGGCGAATGATGCCGGAAGGGGGGCACGCCCCGTGGGAGGAGTCATCCTTCTTCTCGTTTTCGTAGCGTTTTTGGCCTTCGATGGTGTGGCCTTATATCTGGATGTCCGTCATCGTGACGACGGCGGACTCTCCGCCTACAGGCCCTTGGTCAAACGCGTCTTTGTCGTGATGGCTGCCGCCGTATACATGGTGCTCTCTCTCATGGGGTTGACCATGCCCGGCGCGGTGGTGATCGTCTTGGCATTCGTGTTCACGAGCGCCTTCATAGAAGCTCTGCCGGGAGAACGTTGGCGGCGCCCGTTTTGGCGCGGCCTTTTTCTCTACACACTATCGTATGCGGTCCTTGCGGCGCTCTTTTTTCTCGCCGCTTGGCTCTTTTTCATCGTTTTCACCCTTCGAGGCCTTTTCGTGGCGCTTCTATTCGGTCTTCTTACCGCTTCGGCCTCCATCTATGTCTTTGGTCCGCGCATCCTCTCGAGACATATGTCGCTGGTCCCCTACGAGCACCGGATCGACACCGGGAGGCTCCCTTTCGACACGGACCTTCTCGACGACGTCCGCATGGTCCGAACTTCCGGGGGCATTTTTACCATGAACGCCGTGCTTTTGGCCTTTTTCGGGAAGAAGAAACTCATCGTCTCCCCGGAAATCCTGGCCAACCTCACTTCGGACGGAGTGGCGGCCATCATGGTCCATGAAATCGCCCACGACAAAAAAAGACACCTCCAACGCCGGCTCTTGTTCGTCGCATCCGCCTTCATTCTCTATGTGGCTTTCGGGCGAATTCTCGCCAAGAGCGGCATCTTCGGCGCCGGAGCGGAAATGTGGGGAGCCATGGTATTCGGTCTGGCGACGTTGACGATGTTGCTCAGGATCCCGTTTTTGCACCTTTTGCACAGACAGGAGTTCGAAGCGGATGCTTTCGTGGCCCGGGCGGGGTATGGAAAGGCTTTGCAGGAGGCTCTGCATTCGATCGAGAGACACGGGCCTTCCACCGACCGTCATCCGCTCTATGCGCAACTCTTTCTCACCCATCCTCCCACAAAACGAAGGATCGAGGCTTTGCAAGCGTCAGAACAGGAACCACAACAAGCACCGGTCTCCCCAAATCCAAGAGAGTGAGGAACACTTACCATGCTCGAAATCAAGAATGAAGTCGAGTTTATCAAGCAGAGCGCGGCGACCCTCATATCCGTCATGGGCGGCATGTTCCCCGCCAACGGGGTGTTGGGCGCGCTTTTCGCCCGTTACGTCCATGTCCGCTCGGAAACGATGTTCAAGAGATTCACCGCCTGAAAGGTAGGCAAAAAAGAGGTTTGCGCCGGACGCAAACCTCTTTTACAGCATTTTGGCGATATCGACCCGCATCCGTTCGAAACTCTTACGGGGTCCGAATCGTTTGATGACGTTTCCGTCCCTGTCGATGAGGAACTTGGTGAAATCACTGCGGATCTCGTTGCCGAAGAGACCACGCTTTCGCTTCTTCAACCACTTGAACAAAGGGTGGGCCTTGTTGCCTTTGACCGGGGTCTTCGCAAAGAGCGGAAAAGAGATGCCCAGTCCGGACAGGGCTTCATAGTATTCCCTGCTCGTCTTCGGCTCGTGTGCCCCGAACTGGTCGCAGGGAAAACCGAGCACGAGGAACATTTCCGTTTGGTAGTCTTTGTGGATCCGGTCCAGCTCCTTGAGCTGTTTTTCGGCACGCTTGCCCTCGGCCGCGATGTTCACGACCAGCAAGACGTTCCCTTCGAGGTCTTTGAGGCTCTGGTTCTTGCCGTTGATGAGGGTGGCTTGATGACGGAAAAAAGACATGGAATCCCTCCCGGTTCCCGAATCAGTTATCTTTGCCGAAGACGGCTTTCCAATCGGCCAGGAACGTTTCTATGCCCTTGTCCGTCAAAGGGTGTTTCAACGCCTTTTTCAACACGGCATAGGGTACGGTGGCGATATGGGCGCCCGCACGGGCGGCATCCGCCAGGTGGGACGGATGACGGACGCTGGCGCAGATGATTTCCGTCTGGAAGCCATACATGTCGTAGACATCACGGATGTCGCTCACGACTTCGATGCCGTCATGCAGGGTGTCGTCGAGCCTGCCGACGAAGGGGCTGACGTAGGTGGCGCCGGAAATGGCCGCAAGCAGGGCCTGGTTGAGGCTGAAGACAAGAGTGACATTGGTCTTGATGCCTTCCTCGGCGAGAATCTTGACGGCTTTCAGGCCTTCATCCGTCATGGGAATCTTCACGACCATGTTCTTGTGCATCTTGGCAATCTCTCTGCCTTCTTCGACCATCTCTTCGGCTTTGAGCCCGATGACCTCGCCGCTGATCGGTCCGTCGACAATCCCGGTGATCTCGGTGATGACCTCTTGGAAATCCCGGCCCTCTTTCGCGATGAGGGTCGGATTCGTGGTGACGCCCGAGAGGATGCCGAGGGCGGCGATTTCTTTGATGTGTTCGGTGTTCGCGGTGTCGATGAAGATTTTCATGTTCCTTCCTCCTTTGGGGTGCGGTTTTGATCATCTTCCAAGGCGTTCTGATTCTCTTCTGCCTCCGGGAGCTTGAATTCTATCGGTTCGGCGTCCTCGAGGTCGCCGACGGTGCGTTTGGTGAAGAGGATGCCGTCGAGATGGTCGATTTCGTGTTGGATCACGACGGCAAGGAATCCGCGGAGACGGATCGTCTTTTCCTCGATGGTGTCCGTGTCGGGACAGTAGAAGTGTCCGCGCACGCTCACACGCTTGTGGCGGGGAACGACGCCCTCGACCTCGCGGTCGACGCTGAGACAGCCTTCACCGCCGGGGATGTAGGTCTTCGCCACGGAGTGGCTCGTGATTCTCGGGTTGATGATGATGTAATCGTGGTGTTCTTCCAAGTCCTCGTCCATGGTGTATATGACGACCATCCGTTTGGAGATGCCGATCTGCGGTGCGGAGAGTCCCACGCCTTCGCGCAGATCGTATTCTTCCCGCATGGTTTCGTCTTGGGAGTTGATGAGGAACTGCCGCATCCTGACAAGCGTTTCCTTGGTGCCTTCATCCAAGGGGAGTCCAATCTCTTTTGCGCGTTTTTCCAAGGTCGGATGCCCTTCTCTGATGATGTCTTCCATCGTGATCATGTTCCTCACCTCCCATACATTATAGCAAATTTCGCCCGGATTGCCATCCGGCCCGCCCAAAATTCCCGAAATACCATCACCACCGGAAATCGGAACCGTTTTCAGCTGCGAAAAACGTTTTCATGGGGGTATAGATGTTGAGATTTGCGTGGTTAGAGAGTAGAATAGAAGGGCATCAGGGGAACAACATATCCACAAGTTTGATCTTGGAGGCCATTATGAAACCGATAAAGAAAATTGGAATCATAACAGGCGGGGGAGATTGCAGCGGCTTGAACGCCGTGATAAGTGGGATAACAAAAGCGGCCACCTTCAACTACGGTGTGGACGTGATCGGCTATCGCCGAGGATATCTCGGGCTCTATCACAATGATTTTGTCGACTTGAACCTCAAGAGTGTTTCCGGCATCATGCACTTGGGCGGAACGATGCTCAAGTCCTCGAACAAGGACAATCTCTTCAACTATCGGGTCAAGAATGAAGACGGCAGCGTGGAGTACAAGGATGTCTCCGACGTCGCCATCGAGAACATGAAGAAAGAAGGAGTCGACGCGCTGATCGTCATCGGCGGCGACGGGACCTTGACCAGCGCCCGCGACTTCCAACGCAAAGGTGTGCCTGTCGTCGGTGTCCCCAAGACCATCGACAACGATTTGCCGGCCACGGATCTGAGTTTCGGTTTCAACACCGCGTTGGGGGCCATCGTCGACGCCTTGGACCGCATCCACACCACGGCCTATTCGCATGACAGGGTCATGGTTGTGGAGGTCATGGGCAGGAACACGGGCTGGCTCGCATTGGAAGGCGGCATCGCCGGCAGTGCCGATGTAATCCTCATCCCCGAGATTCCCTATGACCTCGACATCGTCGTGGAGAAAATCAAAGAACGCGACAAGCGCGGCAACAACTTCTCCATCATCGTCGTGAGCGAAGGTGCGAAACCCAAAGACGGCGAAGTGCATGTCCGTGACGTCATCGAGGATTCGGCCGACTCCATCCGCCTGGGAGGCATCGGCAAGGTCGTCACCGACCAGCTTGCCGAGATGATCGACAATCACGAAGTCCGCTATACCAATCTGGCCTATCTGCAACGCGGGGGGTCACCGACCCAGTTCGACCGGCTTCTCGGACTCCGTTACGGTGTGGCCGCGCTCGACCTTCTCATGCAGGGAGGCACGGGGAAGATGGTCCGCTATCGGGGCCGGGAGATCTCCCATGTCGCCCTCGAGGAAGTCGTCGGCAGCGGCGAGGTCGGCGAGACGAGCGAGGGTGGCGAGAAATTCGTCGACCCCGAGGGCCAGACGGTCCGGACCGCCAAATCGGTAGGAATCTCGTTCGGCGATGAATGAACAACGCCCCTTCCCGATCGATTATGAAGCTTATGATACGGACGAACTCGCCGATATTGCCGGGTTTTTGGCGCTGATCGAGGCGTATCACCGCTCGAAGAAGGCCGTGGACGAGAGCGAACTGAAAGCGAAACACGCACGTTTCCAAGAAATCGTCAACAGCATCGCCGAAGAGAAACGGATCGACAAGCGCTTCGAAAAGCAGACGGGCATATCCATCTATCGCACCATGAAGGGAATAGAATGAAAAGAAGAGGCCTCGCCTCTTCTTTTTTGCGATAGGTTCAAGTTCTTTCTTGTTCAGGCATTCCCGCCGATCCTCTCGAGGGCGTGGACGAGTCTTTCCATGTCCTCTTTCGTCTGTTCATGGGAGAAGGAGATTCGCACCGACCCCTCGATATGGTCGTCATCGACCCCGATCGCTTTGAGCACGTGGCTTTCCTCGATGGTTTCCGAGCTACAGGCGCTTCCTTCCGAAATGCCGATTCCCTCTTTGTCGAGTCTGAAGGTGACATCGGCGGCATCGAGATCTTTGAGGCCGATATTCACAATGTTCTTCAGCCGGGGCTTGTCGAGCGGGGGGCCGTTCAATCGCCAAGCGATTCCGGATTCTTTGAGCGTCGTAAGCAGATGGTCGGCCAGGTCACCGATTCTCTCTTCACGTTCATCGACATGCCTTGCGGCTTCCGCCAGGGCGACTTCCGTGCCGACAATTCCCGGCAGGTTCTCCGTTCCGGCGCGGAGGTTGTCCTCTTGTTTGCCCCCGTGAATCAAGGGGTCCAGGTCGGTTTTCGTTTTCGCATAGAGGAAGCCCACGCCGCGCGGACCGAAGAATTTGTGGGCTGAAAAGCTCGCATAATCGCAAGCGAGCGCTTTCATATCGATTCTCGAGTGCAGGGGCGCTTGGACCATGTCGAGATGGAGCTTGGCACCGTGGGCATGGCACATGTCGGCGATCCTTCTCGCATCCTGGATGGTGCCGATCTCGTTGTTGGCATAGATCAAAGAAAGCAGCGCGACATCGTTTTCACGGAGCGCCCTTTCGAGTTCGTCGAGGCGAAGATAGCCTTCATGGTCGCAACCGATCCAGCGGATCGAGGCCCCTCTTTCTTCGAGATATTCCGCGCTCCTCTTCGTGGCGGCATGCTCGATGGTGCTCACCAACAATGTCTTTTCCGGGTGTCTGTTGTGAACGCCCTTGATGACGAAGTTGATGGCCTCGGTGCCCGAAGAAGTGAAAAGGATGTTCTCACGGTTTGCGCCCAGCAACTCCGCGACATGTGTTTTGGCCCGGTTGTAGCGTTTTTTCGCCTCTCTCCCCTCGGCATGCAGAGAAGAGGGGTTGCCGGGGAAATCCCGCATGACGGCAATCATGGCATCGATGACTGTTTCCGCCGGTCTGGTGGTGGCGGCATAATCGAGATAGAGCATGGCATTCACCTCAATTTACGGATGGTGACGCGCTGGGAATCATCGATGTCCAAGAAGGCGTCGATGTCCGGATGGTCCTCGAGACGGAGGGCGTCCTTCTTCTCGGCCTTGAAGCGTTCCTCCACCATATCCGCGAAATGTCTTGCGACATGGGACTTGTGGATGATGCAGGGGTCGTCGTCATCGAAGAGTTCGACGCTCTTCTGGACGACGGCCTCTTTCTTGAAAGGCATCTCCAGCGGCCGTCCCTTGAAAAGGACGTCGCCGTCTTCATGCACAATAGCGATCTTTTTCAGGGTGAATCACTCCCTACAGGAAGAATCGGAACAGGTCGATACCCGCCAGGTGGAGGATGAAATAGGCCGCCATGAACAAGAAGAAGAGGCTCGCGGCGAACTTCACCTTCCCCATGTGACGGCGGAAGAAATCACTGATGCCCATCACGTTCTTCGACCGGATGGCGATGAAGGCGATGATGATGAGCGGGGTGACGAAGATGATGTTGAAAAGGAGGAGATAGAGCCTGCCCGTGACGGGATGGGCGTCCCGGATGGAATTGATGATGATGATGTAGGTCTGTCCCGTGCACAAGGCCTCGGTCACGCCGACGATCATTCCGATGAGGAAGGGGACACCCAGGATGTAGAGGCGTTTGCGGACACCGCCTTCATCACTCTGCAAGAGCGAGGTGAAACGCTCCATGACCCGCTCGTTGAATTGGCGGATGCGTTTGGGCAGCTGGTTGCGGATTTTCCCATACTCCGTCTTCCGGGCGTTCAAAAAATCCATGAAGGTGATGAGGAAAAGGTAGACACAGAGGATGGCGAAGAGGAGATAGAGGATCCAGGCGATGATGCGGATGGCCCCGAGCGTCCTGAAGATATTCAGAAGGAGCACTCCGAACAAGAAATTGACGGCGAAGATGGCGCCGATGAACGCGACACTGACGAAGACGAGGACGCGGTTGCTTTTCAAAAAGCCGAGCATCGAGATGAACATGAGCAACATGGCGATCGCACAGGGGTTGAAAGACGCGATGAGGGCCCCTGTGACCACCCTGACGAAGCCTCCCCAGCCTTCGAGGGCGAAAGGTGCTGTGTCCTCGATATCCAGCAAGGGGTCGAGCGCGCTCTCGCGGATGGACCCGTCCCTTGTGGCATCACGGATGGTGCGGAACCCCTCATAATAGTCCTCACCGGCGAAAATCACGGGCACGAGGATATTCGCGCGCGGGTCGTATGTGGCCCCGAACTGCAAGAAGAGCCTTTCATTCTCGGCTTCGGCGATGTCATACTGCTCGACTTCCAGACCCTGGGCGCGCAGATCGTCGATGAGACCCTCGTTTTCCACGGCGATGCAATCGGGACATCCCTCGATCTTGAAATAGACGACGGGATGGAGGTCCTCATCATCCTCTCCGGCGGAAACAATGACAGCGGAAGAAAACGCCGTCAAGGCGAAAAGAAAAAATATCCAGACGCGCACAATCTTCCGCATGGGAAGCCCCTCCTGTCGGAATCCTTTCTAGTTGATTATAGGGGCAAAACCGTCCCTTGTCAAACAAATGCGGACCTTTCCGGAGTTCCTTAAAAAGAGCTTCTGTGCTATAATGTCGTTGGTGATTCCATGGACCAGGAAATGATAGAAAAAGCCTACCGGCTCGTGGACGAGATCAAGTCTTCTCCCGCTTACCGGCGTTTCAAAGAGGCCAATGACCGCATGCTTGCCGACAGGAGGGTGAAAGACCTCCTCGAGCGTTTCTCTTCATGCAAAGAAGCCTTTGCGGAGGTTGAACGCTACGACCGCCATCACCCCGACCGGAGCGAAAAGACGAAAGCATACCGCAAGGTGAAAGAGACCCTCTACGAACAGCCCGCCGTCCGTGATTATCTTGCGGCCAGAAGGCGGTTGCAAGCCGTCCTGGACGAGATCGCGACAGAAATCGCCCGTTCGGTGAGCGAGAGGATCCCCATCGAACGTGAAATCCATTTGACAGAGGAGGGAGGACCCACATGCGCAACCGAAAAAGCATCATCGTCTATTTCAAGAGCCCCCGGGTGCTCAAACGACTCAAAAAGATAGGCCATATCGCCTATTTTCACAAGAAGAGGAAATACGCCGTCCTCTATATCGACGAGGACCGTGGCGACAAAATCCGCAAGGAGCTCGAATCCTTGAAACATGTCCGCAGGGTCGAGGATTCCCTTTTGGACGACAGCATGTACAAGGTGGAAGACGTGTCAAGCGAAAACACTTGACAACCAAGGCCGGTTCTGATACACTGGGCGGAGAATGACAAGGAGGAAATGAAATGGCAGTAAAAATCCGTTTACAACGTTTTGGAACCACGAAAAAACCCTTCTACCGTCTGGTCGTGGCTGAAAGCCGGATCAAGCGGGACGGCCGCTATCTCGAGATTCTCGGCACTTATGACCCGCGGAAGAATCCGAGCCGGATCGACATCGACGAAGAACGGGCTCTGGAATGGCTGAACAAAGGGGCTCAGCCCACGGACACGGCCAAAAACATCTTGAGCAGACAGGGTGTAATGGAGAAATACCACCAGCAAAAAAGCCGTAAGTAAGGTGACGATATATGTCTGTAGACGTGGATTATGAGAAACTGATCGAGAACCTCGTGACCCC
>PUMR01000036.1 GCA_003551455.1 Mollicutes bacterium
AGCGTCCGCATGTTGTGGAGGCGGTCGGCGAGTTTCACGATGATGACGCGGATGTCTTTGGCCATGGCGAGAAGCATCTTCTGGTAGTTCTTCGCTTGCGCTTCGCGCTTCTCTTCGCCGGCGTTCTCGACGCCTTTGAACTTGTATTGGCCGAGTTTCGTGACGCCTTCGATGAGCAGGGCGGCCTCTTCGCCGAAGTCGGCCTCGATCGATTCATAGGTCGCGTCCGTGTCCTCGATGCAATCATGCAAAAGACCCGCCACGAGCGTCGTGGGGTCGGTCCGGTATTCGGCGAGGATGTGGGTCACGCTCACGGGATGGCTGATATAGTCCTCGCCGCTTTTGCGTGACTGCCCCTCATGGTGGGCCAGGGCGAAACGGTAGGCCTTCTCGATGCGCTCGAGGGCCTCCTCGTCGCGCACATAAGAGCCGATCTGTTCCATGAGCTCTTCATAAGTGGGCGTCCGCATGCTGACACACCTCCTTAACAAAATAGACGCGTCAGCGTCTATTCCTCGTCAGTAGACCAGCAGACTGTGTATGGGGTAGTTGCGTATCCTGTGGCGGCCCTTGAGACTGGCGAGCTCGATGAGAAAACCGATGCCGACGACGTTGCCGCCGCTCTTCTCGACGAGCTTGATGGTGGCCTCGATCGTGCCGCCCGTGGCCAGGAGGTCGTCGATGATGACGACGCGCTGGCCCGTCTTGATGTCGTCCTTGTGGATGGAGAGGGCGTTCTCACCGTATTCGAGGTCGTAAGTCTCGGTGTGGGTCTCCCGTGGCAGCTTGCCGGGTTTGCGCACGGGGATGAAGCCCAGTCCGAGGAGCGTGGCCACCGGGGTGCCCATGATGAAACCTCTCGCGTCGGGACCGACGATGACATCGGCATCCCGTTCGAGGGCATAGTCCGCGAGCTGCTTGGTGGCGTAGCGGAATGCCGGCCCGTCGGCGATGAGCGGTGTGATGTCCTTGAACATGATTCCTTCTTTGGGAAAGTCGGGAATCGTCTTGACATAGTCTTTGAGGTTCATAGCATCAGCCCTTGTGAGAGTGGTATGTCGCTCGAAATGAGGCTTCATTCTCGGTCTTATATATTATAACACGTACGGTGCGCGAGAGAAACACCCAAGCGCAAATTGCCCCGTCTACATCTTTTCGGGAGCGTCCACACCGACGAGTCGAAGCGCATCGGCGATGACGATGCGCACCGCCTCGAGCAACATCAGCCGTTCGCTCCGCTCGCGCTCGCAAGCGGAAAGCACCGTCACGGCGCCATAGAAACTGTGCAGGGATTGGGCGAGTTGGTGGATGTAGGCGGGAATCTTGTGGAAGTTGCGCTTGTTTGCGGCTTCCTGAATGAGACCGGGATAGGCGGCGAGCCGCTCGATGAGGTCGAAGGTCTTCTCGCCCTGGAGGGTCTTGAAATCGTCGAGGCCGAGATCATAGGCGAGGCCTTCGTTCTCGGCCTTGCGGAAGATGCTCATGATGCGGGCGTGGGCGTATTGGGCGTAATAGACCGGATTCTCGTTCGATTGTCTGATCGCCAAGTCGAGGTCGAGGTCCATGTGGGTGTTCAGGCTGTGCCGGGCGAAGAAATAGCGCACGGCGTCGGCCCCCACGGCGTCGGTGAGGTCGCGGAGGGTGATGGCCTTGCCGCTTCTTTTGGAGAGCTTCAGCTCTTTTCCGTCCTGGATGACGCGCACCATCTGCAAGATGTCGATTTCGAGCGCGCCCTTTTTTCCCGTGACCATCTCCACGCCCGCCTGCAGACGGGGGATGTAGCCGTGATGGTCGCCGCCGAGGATGTCGACGAGCTTGTCGTAGCCCCTTTCGAGCTTGTTCTTGTGGTAGGCGATGTCGGGGAGGAGGTAGGTGTAGGTGTCGTCGCTCTTCACGATGACGCGGTCCTTCTCGTCGCCCTTCATTGTCGTCTTTAAAAAGAGGGCGCCGTCTTTCTCGTAGGTGAACCCTTTTTTCTTGAGCGTCGCGAGGGTCTTTTCCACTTCCCCCTTCTCATAGAGGGCACGCTCACTCGCGAAGACGTCGAAAGCGACCCGGAAAGCGGCGAGGTCTTCTTTCATGTCCCGCATCAAGTATTCGACGCCGAACTTGCGGAAGTGCTCGCGCCCGTCCTCTTCGAGGAAACGGTCACCGTGTTCGGCCTTGATCGCGCGGGCGATCTCGATGATCTCTTTGCCGTGATAGCCGTCGGCGGGAATGGCGGCCTCGCGGCCGTGGAGTTCTGCGTATCTGGCCTCGATCGAGCGCGCCAAGGCCTCGATCTGGTTGCCGCCGTCGTTCACATAGAACTCGCGGGTCACCGCGTAGCCCGCCTTCTTCATGATGCGGGCGAGGCTGTCGCCGGCGGCCGCGCCCCGGGCATGGCCGACATGGAGGCTGCCGGTGGGATTCGCGCTGACGTATTCGATGTTGATGTGGATGCCCTTCTGCTCGCCTTTTCCGTAATCGGCGCCTTCTTCGAGGATGTTTCGCACGACGCCGAGGAGGACGGTCTTGTCGATGAAGAAGTTGATGAAACCCGGCGGTTTGACCTCGACGCTCTCGACGGTGTCGGTGGCGGGAATCTCCGCCACGATGCCCTCGGCGATCCTGAGCGGGTTCATCTTCAAGACGCGCGCGAGCGTCAAGGCGACATTCGTCGCATAGTCGCCGTGCGTCCTGTCGGCGGGCACTTCGATGTGGATGTCGTCGGTTTCGTGGTCGAAAGCTTTCGCCAAGGCTTCCTTGACGAGGTCTTTGAGCGTCTTTTCAACGGTTTCCATGGGGTCTCACCTGTCTATAGTTTGAGATTGAGTTGTTCGTGGATGGTCTTCTTCTTGTTCGGGTAGAGTTTCATCCATTTGGCGCTCCGCCCTTTTCCCAAGGGACGGATCCTTTTCTCGTCGCGGAGTCTCCGGAGCGTCCTGTCGATGGTGGAATCGCTCACGGTGGGATGGGCCTCGCGGATGTCGGCCTTCGTGAAGACCTCCTCGAGGCGGTTGATGGTGTTCTCGATGTAGTCGGACTTGTTCATCTGTTGGTCGAAGGTGTAGTTGCGTAAAAGTTCGTGTACGTCCTTGTAGGCCTCCAAGGCGATGTCGAGGAAGAAACGGTGGAGACCGATGGTGTCGGAAAGACCCTCGTTCCAGTTGTGGGAGGCCTCTTTGACGAGTTTTTGGAAGGTCTCGCGGCGTTTTTGGAGCTTCTCGAAAAAGCCCGAGAGATGGAAACACGCATACCCGCTCCGGAGCAAGAGCACATAGAGGCTCATGAGACCGATCAATTCGTTGCCCGTGCGGAAGGGGCGGAGATTGACGAAGTCGACATAGAAGTTCGTGGCGATGAACCCTTCTTCGAAAAGGTCGCGCGCTTTCGTCTCCTTGTAGCTCTTGACGAGGTTCTCCAACGCTTCGCGTTTGGTCTTTTGGCCCGTGGAGAGGAGACTCACGGGCGCCGAGGGTTTCTTGTCGCTCTCGGCGTAGCGGAGTCGGGCGGGATGTTCGACGCCCTTGTAGAGGAACTGCAGGAGGTCGAAAAGCTCCCGGCTCATGAGTTCGAAGGTCTCGGTCTCTTCGTGCATCTTCACGAAGGCCTCGAGGATGTGTTTCAAGAGTTTTTCGTCCTTCGTCTTCGCCGCGAGGTTCTTGGCGAGCAGCCGTTTGGTGCGCTTTTCGGAGACCTTCGCGTCGACGAGCAGGCCGAGATGATAGGCGTCTGCCTCGATGGTGCGGCGCACGAGCGTGGAAAAATCACGCTCGGTGATCTCGGTCATCTCGTGGTTCTTGCCGATGAACCGGTAGAGTTCGAGATAGCGGCGCACGATGTCGTTGGGGATCTTGGCGGCGTCGATATTCTTCAGACAATACATCTTGACACCTCGATTCAGTCGTCAAAGAGGGTTTGTTGTTCTTTGGTCTCGTAGGGGAGCTGTTCGAAGTTGGAAAGGGGAGGGACGACCTCTTCCTCTTCCAACTCGACGGTCTCGATGCTCATCGCGAGCGGTGAACCGTCCTTCGTCTTCACGAACTTCTTGCCGGCCTCCGAGGTCTGGGTCTTCACACTGAAGGCCGAGATCTCGACATTCTTCTTGTCGGTGGCGATGAGGATCTTGGCCCGCTTCTTGTATTGGGCGGCATCCATCAAGGCGAGGTCGCGGACGAGATAGGGCTGCGATTTGACCTGTTTGAAGAGTCGCTCGCCCCGGAGAGCGCGGCGCTTGCGGGTGATGGAATCGAGTTCGACCCGCTTGATGGTGCCCCGCGAGGTCAAGACCAGCAAGTCGTGATAATCGGCCAGGGGGATGCTCGCGGCGAGGCTCTCCCCCTCTTTTTGGTCCATCGCTTTGACCCCTTTGGCGTTGGTGCCCGTGACGGGAATCTCCCGCAGATGGTAGCGGAGCGCCCGGGCGTTCTCGCTCACGGTGACGACCTCGCGGTCGAGGTCGGGGGTGTGGGCGATATGGCGGACGGCGTCCCCTTCATTGAGTGAGAGAGCGCGGAAGGCCTTGTTCGCGCGCATGACGTCGAAATCCTGGATGTCTGTCACTTTCACGAGGTTCTCCTTCGTGGTGAAAAGGAGATAGCCCGCGTTCTCGTTGAACTCGCTCACGGCCTCGACGTGGATGATGCGCTCGTCGTCGGCGATGGGGACGATGTGGTTCACATGGGTGCCGAGGTCCTTCCACCGGCAGGTGGGGACCTTGAAAACGGGGATGTAGACATAATGGCCCTTGTCGGTGAAAAGGAGCAGGGTGTCGAGGTTCTCGACCTCTTTGACGAAGAGGAAGGCGTCTTTTTCTTTGAGTTCCGCCTCTTCGGTGGCCTTGTAGCTCCGGAGGGAAGAATGCCGGATGTAGCCCTCGCGGGTGATGCCGACGGCGACCCGTTCGCTCTCGACGAGCTCCTCTTCGGCCACGGTGATCTTCTCGATCTCTTGTTCGATCTTCGTGAGGCGTTTCGCTTTCACCTTCTTCAAGAGGTCGCGGAGTTCTTGCTTGATGACCTTCTCGAGCACCTTCTCGTTTTGCAGGATCTCGTTCAAGTGGCCGATCCTTTCGCCGAGTTCCGTCTTCTCGTTCTTCAAAGCGGCGAGATCCGTGCTCGAGAGCCTATAGAGCTGCAACGAGAGGATGGCATCGGTCTGTTCCTCGGTGAAGCCGAAGCTTTTCTGCAGACGCGTCTTGGCGTCTTTTCGGTCTTTGGAGGCGCGGATCAGGGCGATGACCTCGTCGAGCACATCGACCATCTTGATGATCCCTTCGACGATGTGGAGGCGCTTCTCCGCTTTGCGGAGGTCGAAGTTCGAACGGTTCGTGACGACTTCCTTCTGGTGATAGATGTAGGAATCGAGGATGGCGAGGATGTGCATGGTCTCGGGGCGCTTGTTGTTGATGGCGACCATGTTGTAGGAGAAGGACTTCGTCAGGTCGGTCTTCTTGTGGAGGAAGTTGAGGATGGCTTCGGGGTCGAAGCTGTCCTTGACCTCGATGACGATGCGGAGGCCTTCCTTGTTCGATTCGTCGCGGACCTCCTTGATGCCGTCGACCTTCTTCTTCAGCCGGATCTCGTCGATGCGGCGGACGAGGAGGGCCTTGTTGACATCGTAGGGGATCTCGGAGACGATGATCTTTTGGCCTTCGATTCCGACCTTCGACTTGATGATGATGCGGCCTCTGCCGGTCTCGAAGGCCTGTCTTATGCCTTCTTCGCCCTGTACGATGGCCCCCGTGGGGAAATCGGGGCCCTTGATGATCTTCAAGATGTCGTCCGTGGTGCACTTGGGCGCATCGATCCGCTTGATGACACCCTTGACGACCTCTTCGAGGTTGTGGGGGGGGATTTCCGTCGCATAGCCGGCGCTGATGCCGGTGGCGCCGTTCACGAGGACGTTCGGGAAGCGTGAGGGGAGCACGACGGGCTCGTATTCCTCGTCGTCGAAATTGGGCACGAAATCGACGGTGCGCTTGTCGATGTCTTGCAACATGAAACTCGCCTCGCGGGAGAGGCGGG
>PUMR01000012.1 GCA_003551455.1 Mollicutes bacterium
CCGACTCATGCCCACCGCCGCCGGTGAATTCTCCCTTGTCGAGGATTGACAGACAGAAATCGCAAGTGCTTTGACAACCGTCTTCGCGACGGCGAAAAGTCCCTCGCATTGATGCGGGGGACTTTTGTCGCTTTGATAGACAAGATGTATCGGGGGAGATGATTCAGCGCTTGTCATCTCCAGACAAAAAAGGCGATGCCTTGGTGGACATCGCCTTTTCGTCATCGGCGGATCGTTGGCCCAAAAGAGCGGCCCTCATGCCGCAAGGCATCATCACAACAGGGCTTCAATCGAGCCTTTGAGCTTTTTTGGCACCGTGGTCGGGGCGAAGCGCTTGACCACGGTTCCCTCCCTGTCGATGAGGAACTTGGTGAAGTTCCATTTGATGCGCCGGCCGAAACGCCCTTTCTTCTGTGATTTCAAGTACGTGAACAAGGGATCGGCGTTCTCACCGTTCACATCGATCTTGGCGAACTGTTCGAAACTGATGCCGAAGCGCCCTTTGCAGACCTGGTTGATCTCCATCGAAGTGCCCGGGGCCTGTTCGTTGAACTGGTTCGAGGGAAAGTCGAGGATCTCGAATCCTTTCTCGCGATAGGTCTTGTAGAGTTCTTGCAGACCGTCGTATTGGGGCGTCAAGCCGCACTCGGTGGCGGTGTTCACCACCAAGAGGACCTTCCCCTTGTACTGGGAAAGGGAAACACGTTCTCCTTGCAGGTTTTCCACATCATAATCATAGAGTCCCATGGTATAGCCTCCTTTGGCTTCATAATGCTGAATCAGATGTATATATGATAGCAAGATTCGTGATTATCGTCTTGCGATTTGCATTCATTCGCTTTTGGCATTGCGGGCTGTGCCGGAAAGCTTCCGCCGATTGTATTTTGAACAGCCTTCCCGACCCGTCTAACGGCCGAAGACGCTCCAACCGTTCAGGACCCATTGATACACCGTGGACGAAGTGATCAAAAGCAGGGCCCCGATCAGGGTGGCAACGACCAGGGGATAGGCGCCGGCGAAGCCCCCGCTGGCGAGATGGCGGGAGAGGATGCCCAAAAAGGCCCAAAGGAAGACCGCACCGAAGAGGATGTCCTTCTGGATGAAGAGGGTCAAAAGGGGGACGCCCGTGGCGAAAAGGAGGACGAGCACGAGCCAGACCGCATCGGAAAAGAAGGGCATGGAGATATCGAATGCGACGAGGGTGATCGTGATGTTCGCGATAAAGGCGACGCTGATCCAAGCGAAATAGAGACTGACCCCCGCCCGGATGATGCCGAGGTCTCCCGGAATTCGCGCGAATCCCCAAGCGAGCACGAAGAAGAGGACCAGCATGACCAGGCTGGAAAGGAGGATCCGGTCATGATGCCAAGCGAAGAGCCAGGCGATGTTCAAAAGGAAAGAGAGGATGAAGACCGTGCCGATGAAGGTATACATCCCTTGGAGACCGCCTTCGTCCATCATGAGGAAGCGGACGGTGGCGACACCGAGCACGACATAGATGAGTCCCCAGATCGAGAAGGTGAAGCCCGCCGGGGTGAAAAGCGTGGGATAAGCATCCGAGACTCCGCCTGTCGTGCGCCCTCCCAAGGGGAGAGCGTTGGCCAGGCCGTTCATGATAACCATCGCCAAAAAGCTCGCGGCCACGATAATCTTCAACAATAGCAACATCCTCATCACCTCCGCATGTTTTGGGAAACTCCCTTTTGATACACATAAAAGTCTAATTCACGAAAAAAGCGCTTTAATAAGCGCTTTTTCACTTCTTGGGCGGCCCCGGGAAAAAGACATTCGTCTTTTCGGCGTAAGCTTGGAATTCGGGGTTCTCTTTCATCTTCTTCTCGAGCAAGGGGACCCCCGAGACGAACCGGAGGAGCCAGGTGATCACGACCGGACTCAACAAGGCCAAGAGTCCGAAAGTGGTCGTATTCAGAGCGACGATGAGGAAAAGCCCCCACCACATGGTGGCTTCGCCGAAATAGTTCGGATGGCGGGTGTAGCGCCAAAGCCCCTTGTCCATGATCTTGCCCTTGTTGGCGGGGTCTTTTATGAAGCGTCTGAGTTGGTTGTCGCCCAGGGCTTCGAAGAAGAAACCGATGACCCAGACGAGCCCGCCCCCGATGATGCCCGCGATGCCCAAGGCCTCGAGGGAGTCCCTGGGAACAGCATGGACCATGATGATGGGCAGAGCGATGACGTATTGGAACATCGCCTGGAGAAGGAAGACCTTCACCAGGGCGTGCAACCAGAGCGGACCCTTCTTTTGGCGCCATTTCTCCCGCATGTTCTGATAGCGGTAGTCTTCGGGCTTCTTGAAGTTTCTAAGCCCGATGAAGAAGAAGAGCCTGAGTCCCCAAAGAGCGACGAGCCCCGTGACGACGAAGACCGCCCAGTCCCTCTCGAAACGCAAAACGAGGAGGAAGAGGGCCAAGAGCACGAAACCGAGGCCCCAGAGGGTGTCGACGATGGAGTTGTCGTTTTTGACCAAGGCCACGAAGAAACCGAGAAGGAAATAGCCGAGGATGAAAAGGGCGGCGTAGAGGAGGATGTCCATAAGGTCACGTCCTTTCGATGTAGGCGATGGCCACGGTGCCGATGCCGGCGTTCATCGCGACGACGGTGGAGATGTCCATGATATAGGCCGGTCGCTTGCCGAGCTTTTCCGTGAAGATTTTCTCGTATTCTTTGGCGCGTTCGGGCGCGTTCGCGTGGACGATCGCGTAGCGTTCGACGCCTTTTTCTTCGGCGATGCTTCCGACGTGGGCCATGATCTTCTTGGTCGCCTTTTTCAAAGACAAGGCCTTGTCGAAGATGATGCCTTCGCCCTCTTCGTCGATGGAGACGACGGGCTTCAGGTTCATGATCTTGCCCACGATGCCGGTGGCCCGGTTCACGCGGCCGGAGCGCACCATGTATTTCAACGTCTTCACGGAAACGAGGATGCGCGTCTTCTCCCGGAGGGCTTCGATGCCCGCTTTGACTTCTTCGAGAGAGCGTCCCTCTTCGATCCATTCTTGGGCTTTCATGACGAGGAGGCCTTCGGCGCCCGAGTTCTGCCTCGTGTCGACGACGGCGAACTTCGTTTTGCTGCCTTTTAAGGACTCGGCGGCTTGGCGGAAGACATTGTAGGTCCCGCTCATCTTCTTCGAGACGCTCAAGACAAGAATCTCGTCATAGTAGCTCGAGAGGAAGGAGTAGAAGTTCTCGACCTGTTTCTGGTTCGGTTGGGCGCTTTTGGGATAGGTGGGGAGTTCATCCATGAAACGATAGAAGTTCGCCGACGAGATGGTGAGTTTGTCGTAGTAGTTGGAGTCCTCGATCATGAGGTTGATCGGGATCACGTGGATCTGTTTCTCATCGACATAGCGGGAGGGGAGGTCGGCAATGGAGTCGGTGACGAGGGCGATTTTTTGCTTGCGGTTGTGGACGATGTCGTGTTGTTTCTTCATGTCGTCGACCTTCTGCTCGCGGATGGTGCCATAGGGGCGCAGACGGTAGAAGACATCCTGCGGCCGGTCAGTGTGGATGTGGAGCCGGAGCGTCTCTTCGTTCCCGGCCACGACGAGGGAGTCTCCGAGCTCTTTCACGCGCTCTCTTATCTCTTTTCGGGGAATGCCCTTTCCCGTCAAGAGTGCTTCCGTACAATATCGATGCGTCTCTTTCGCGAAATCGACATGGTCCGTCTTTTCCAGGGTGATCGAGGTTTCCAAGACTTCCCCGGCGACATCCTCACCGGTCTTCACATACATCATGAAGCCTTCGACAAAATGCACGAAGCCTTTCGCCCCGGCGTCGACGACGTCCCGGTTCCGGAGCCGCTTCATCGCCTCTTTGGTCTTGTGCAAAGAGGACTTCAGGTTCTCGTAGGCGCCGCCGAGCGCTTCGGAAAAGTCCCGGATGTTCGTTTTGAGGCTCTGCATGGATTTGGCGAAATCGTGCATGAGGGTGATCATCGTTCCCTCTACCGGGGTCTCCACGGCCTCATAGGCGTGCGGGACCGCCGCTTCGATGGAAGCGATGAAATCCTGCAGGGTGATTTCCTCTTTGTCGTAGAGGCCTTCAACCAAGCCGTTCACGTATTGGGCGAAAATGATGCCCGAGTTCCCGCGGGCGCCATAGAGCGCGGCATCGGCGATGCTCTTCAAGGTCTTGGCGTTCGTCTCGTCCAGCCGGCTCTCTTTGAGGATGGTCTGCATGAGGCTCGCGAGGTTGCTGCCGGTGTCGCCGTCGGCGACGGGGAATACATTGATCTCGTTGAGGTTGTTCTTGTGGCGGATGACCTCTTTCGCCCCCGCCATGAAGGAACGATAGAAACGTTCCCGATCAAGGGTCAGTGTGTTCATGGTTTCTCCTTTCGGTTCAGAAAATGATATAGTGGATCACGATATAGCTCAACCCGCTCGTGAACATGCCGAGGAACGTGCCCCAGGCGAGGTCGACCACGGTCACGAGGAGGGGCCAGTCTTTGAGGGTGGCGAGGTTCGTGAGGTCATAGGTCGCATAGGCGATGAAGCCGAAGAAACCGCCGACAAGGAACGCCCTCACGATGGATTCCGCTTCGAGCGAGGGGGCGAGCACGAAATAGACGACACCGCCGATGAAAAGGAGGTAGAAGACGAGGGCCGCGATCCAGTTGACCCTTGCGGCCATGAGGTGGCCGATCTGGTTCTGATAGAAACTGCGGGCGATGAGGCCGAGCCAGAGAAAATCGATGACGAGAAAAATCAACAAAGCGACCAGATACATCTTCAGATAATCCATTGTGAAACCCTCCCAATTTTGTAGTCGTTATAATATTACCACATCCACCAACGGATTTTACAAATAAGACACATTTTTTTCAAAATCCATCCACATCAAAATGACTATTCCACATGGAGGTCTTGCCCTCGAGGTTTTCAAACATTTTGAGCGCCCCCGGTAAACAACGTTTCGAAGCGGGAGCGTCCATGCGAGGAGATCGCTCGCGTTATGCCTGGCCTTTTCTCTCCGGAGGGCATCGCCCTTCGGGGTGTGTGGATTGAAAAAAAGCGGCAAAGGTTCAAGGCGATGCGTTCTTTTTCGGTTTTCTTTTTTGACGAGAATGTCGTCTTGTCGCATAAACTCGTTTCATAAGTCCGACAGGGCTGTTATACTGTTCATAGAAGAGGACCGAAGAGGTGTGCATCCCAACACGCGGCATGCGGCTGACACCCTGTCTTCTTCGGAAGGGGAGGGAGACCGGATGAAATATGCCAAGCGCATACCCCCGACCGACCCCGGGCGGCGAGAGGCCCTGCGGGCCGAAGGGTGGAAAACCATGAAGGAACCGTCGAATCTGGTCTATGCCATCCTGCTCTCGCTCCCTTTCATGGTGTTGAACGCCATGGTCTGCTATTTCGTCTTGTTTTTGGTTGATTCCGCCTATACCGACAGGGTCCGGGAGTTTCTTTTTTCCGCTTCGTGGGTAATCGAGATCAGGTTCTACTACATCATCTTCGCCTATCTTCTGGTCGTCCTCCATGAATTTCTCCATCTCGTCTTCATCCCGCGCTTTCACAAGTCGGAGAAGACCTATTTCGGCATCAAGCCGTGGGGAGGATTCGTCTTCACCGCGGAAACGTTGACCAAAAAGCGTTTCTTGCTCATCTCTTTGGCCCCGTTTGTCATCCTCTCGCTCATCATGCCGGCCATCTTGGGACTTGCCGGCTTGTTGGGCGGTTTCCTTCTGTTCTTGGCCTTTTTGAACGCCTTCGCCTCATCGGTGGACATGCTGAACGCTGTTCTTGTCGCCATCCAGGTCCCCAACGGGGGCCTGATCGTCAATAACGGCTTCGAGTCCTATTATTCTCCAGCAACCAACAAGAAGTGAGAAAACGCATACTTAATAGATATCACGCTTGCGACGCCCACCCTGCCCCCATCGCCCCGGAAGGGGCCTTTTCTTTTTTTTTAGAGAGCCTTGAAAACCCTCTGGACACTTACAGG
>PUMR01000038.1 GCA_003551455.1 Mollicutes bacterium
ACAAGCTCAGAGAACAAGGACTCCCCTTGAAGGAGGCCATCGTCGAGGGTGGGAAGACCCGTCTCCGTCCCATCTTCATGACGGCCTTGACCACCATCCTGGCCCTGACCGCACTCGCCGTCGGCATCGGGGATGGCGCCGAGCTCATGCAGCCCATGGCCATCACGGCGATCGGCGGACTCGTCTATGCGACGTTCCTCACCATCTTCATCGTCCCCATCATCTATTACAGCCTCACATTGCACGGCCGTTACATCCTCGGCGGGCTCATCACCCTGCTGGGACTCGGCTTGGGCCTCTATTATCTCGTGAGCGGAGCTTACGCCTTCGGCGCACTCTCGCTTTCTGTCGCTGTAGTCGCGGCCTTGTTGATGGTGTTCTATCCCCGCATCATCCAGAGTGGAGGAAGTGAGAACGAATGAACAAGACGATGAATCCCAAGCGGGAGGCCATCCTGCAGACCGTCCTCACGTGTCTGCTCGGAGAGGGCGGCGAAGAGAAATTGACGATCTCCAATGTCGCCAAGAAGCTCGACATCGGCAAGAGCACCGTCTATGAATATTTCGAAAACAAGGAGGAACTCGTCAAAGGGGCCTTGGAGCTCGCTTTCGAGAAAAACATCCCCATTCTTTCCGCGGAGGAAGATTGGCAGGGATTGTCTTTTCGCGACACCTTCTTCCGTTTTGTCGGTGCGCTCATCGATTCCACGCTCGACAACCAGAAACTCGAGACACTCACCCATCATCCGGAAGTGGCCGTACTCTCTCGGGAGACCAAGCGCGAACTGAAAAGGAAGATGCGAAGGATGGTCGAAGACATCCGCCGCCGCCTCGATGCGATCCTCGCGAAGGGCGTGGCCGAAGGAGAGCTCGTCTCCGGCATCGATGCCGTTCGCAAAGAGACCATCGAGATGCTCGTGTTCGGTGCGGTGATGTCTTTCGGAGACCCTGCCCGGAAACGGGACAGGGATGCCGCCCTCGACGACCTGTACGAGAGCGTGAAAATCCTCCATCGCTAAGGACATGCAATAAAGTCGCCTTCCCGAGAGAAGGCGACTTTTTTTAGGTTTGTGTGATCAAAGGGATTTGTCGTCCATGGCTTCCAAGAAGCTGTTGATTTCTGCGACGATATCGGGAAGGACGCCCTTCTCAAAGGGGTTTTGGAGCCCGGCGAGTTCCAAGAGGCCCAGAAAGGTCTTGGAGCCGCCGGCCTTGCAGAGTTCGACATAGCTCTGCCAGGCCTTCTCCTGGTCACTGCGGCTCCAGAGCCAGTATTGGAAGGCGCAAGTCTGGGCGAGGGTGTAGTCGATCATGTAGAAGGGCACGACGAAGATGTGCATGATTCTGTGCCAGCCGCCGCCTCTTTCGAGATAGTCGTCGTCATGATAGGTCTTGAAGGGCATGTAGGTCTTTTCCAGTTCCCGCCAGAGCGTTTTCCGTTCACTCTTGGACATGTCGGGGTTCCGGAAGATTTCATGTTGGAACTCGTCGATGAGAGAACCATAGAGGATGAGATAGAGGGCGCCGGAAAGGTGGCTGAACTTGTATTTCGCCGTGTCGGGGCCGAAGAAGCCTTCGGCGTACGGCCAGGCGAAGAATTCCATGCTCATCGAGTGGATTTCGGCGCTCTCCATGGTGGGCATATGGTATTCGGGCACCTCGAAATGTCGCGACATGAACATCTGGAAGGCGTGGCCGGCCTCATGCGTCAAGACGTCGACATCGCCTTTTGTGCCGTTGAAATTGGCGAAGATGAAGGGGGAATCGTATTCGGGGAGGAAAGTACAATAACCTCCGCCCGCCTTGCCTTTCTTCGCCTCGAGGTCCATGAGTTCCCGCTCGAGCATGAAGCGGAAGAACCGGGCGGTCTCTTCCCCCATGTCCTCGTACATCTTTTTGGCCGCTTCTACGAGCGCGTCCTTGTCGCCTCGGGGCATGGGGTTCCCGGTCTTGAATTCGAGGCCGAGATCGTAGTGGTAGAGCTTGTCGAGGCCGAGTCTTTGACGTTTCTTCTCGGCGAACGTCTTTGCCAAGGGGACAAGACGCTTTTTTACCTCGTCGCGGAAGGCGGCGACATCCTCGGGGCCGTAGTCGATTCTTCCCAGACGGTCATAGGCGAGGGGGATGAAAGAATCATAGCCGAGTTTTTCGGCAATCCTTGCGCGGACCTTGACGAGTTTGTCGTAGAGGTCGTCGAATTGTTCCTCGTTCTCTTGGAAGTAGCCGCTCACAGCCTCGTAGGCTTGTTTTCTCGTGGTCCGGTCGGGGCTTTGCGTGAAGGGCGTCATCTGGCTCAGGTTCCGCTTTTCCCCTTTGAACTCGATCTCCGCGGCGGCGGTGAGCTTGTTGAAGGTGGAAGCGAGCTTGTTCTCTTCCTGCAAATCCGTCATGATCTGTTCGTTGAAGGTCTTCAGGGATTGTTCGGCCTTTTGGAAAAGGAGCCGACCTTTCCGCTTCTCGAGCTCTTTACGGAAAGGGGATGCCGCGAGCGCCTTGTAGAAACGGTTGTTCAATTGTGAGTAGACGGGACCTTGCTGGTCGAAGAAGTCCTTCTCTTTCTCGTAGAAGGAATCCTTCGTGTCGACGGTGTGGCGGATCTGCGCCAGGGAACTCATGGTGTGGAAATGCTTGCGGAGCTTGTTGATGGTTTCGATGGCGTTCTCTTGCGTTTCGACATCTTCGGCGTTCTCGAAACTCTCCAGAGCTTCGAGAAAGTCTTTTTTGAACGTCTCCATGTCGGGGCGGACATACTTGTAGTCCGGGAATTTCATCATATCACCTCGGCTCCATTGTAACATGGATTTGTGGCCCCGATAGGGACGATATGCATCACAGGACGATGATCCGCGATTGGAAATCCCGGTAATAGGCGAGAAGGTGGCCATCCTTGTAGGTGGTGACGACACTGTGTTTCCGGAGTTCATCGGGAGGGATTCCGCTCATTTCGCTTGCCAGATGGATGAGACGGCCCCGCAATCGCTTGTCTTTGATTGTTTCGAAGTAGCTTTTCGGTTTCGTGCGACTCCTTTCGAGATACGTCCGCTTCAGCTCATCACGTTCGGAGGCGGAGACACCTTGTTCGTCGAGGAAACCATCGATGAAGGCATAGAGCTCATGCAACTGGTATCCCCTTTCTTCGAGCCCCTGGTTGAAGAAAGCTTCGTGGATCGCGAGAAAGGTGTCGAAAGGACTGTGTGGAAGGCGCATGATGAGGGGAAAGAGAGTGTCGCCGAAAAGACCGCGGTTGTGAAAGATGTCGAGCATCCTTTCGACCTTCTTGATTGCTTTGAGGTCCTCTTCTGCGAGAACATGGCTCCTTTTCACCGTGTAGGGGGGGTATTGGTCGAACACATAGGAGAAACGGTCGGCCTCTTTGCGGATTCTCGTTCCCCGGAGGAACTTCAAAAGCCCGAGTTGCAGTTCTCTCGCTCCCAGGGCGAAAGTCTCGTTGAACGTCTTCTTGAAACGTTGGAGACTTTCGGCCGGGAGTCCGGCGATGAGGTCGAGATGGAGGTCGATGACATCTTCCTCACGGATCCAACGAATCATCCGGAAGAGTCTCGCGTTGTCTTGCGACCTGCCGATGTGGCGGTTCGTCTCTTCGTTCGTGGACTGGATGCCGATCTCGAAACGGAAGAGGCCTTTCGGTGCGTTCTCGTGGATGAAACGGACGATTTCTTCATCCAGGGTGTCGGCCGTCATCTCGAATTGGAAGACGGAGCCCTTCTTGTGGTTTTCGGTAATGAAACGGACGATCTCGTAAGCGTCCGGGTTCACGTTGAAGGTCCTGTCGAGGAACTTGAAAGTCTTGGCGCCCTTTTCCAAGAGGTGGAGGATGTCCGCTTTCACTTGCGAAAGGTTGAAGAACCGCACGCTCTTCTCCAAGGAGGAAAGGCAGTAGGAGCAACGGTAAGGGCATCCCCGCGAACTTTCGACATAGGCGATCCGCATCCCCATCTCGGGCTCGTCTTGAGTCAGACGATGAGGCGATGACAAGCGGGAGAGGTCGCGGATCTCCTCGATGGGATTGTCAAAATACTCTTCTTTGGTCTTGCCGGCGACGTTGGAAAGCCGGCGGATGTCCTTCCCTTTTGAAAAATGGGCGGCGATATCATCAAAGACCGCTTCCCCTTCCCCCTTGACGATGAGATCGGCGTTCGTGGTTTCGAGAAAGTGACGGGTGTCGTGGCTCACTTCCGGCCCGCCGAGGACGACGGGAATATCCGTGTTCTTCTTGATGCGTCTTGTGAGGGATATGACTGTCTCCACATTCCATATATAGGTGGAGAACCCCACGAAGAGGGGACGCTCCTTCACCACGGCATCATAGATGCGGTCGGGGTCGTCCTTGATGGTGTATTCCCGGATATCCACAGCGAAAGAACTGTTCGCTTGCAAAAGGCGGACAGCCGTGTTCTTGTGGATGTATTTGGCATCGATGGCGACAAGCAGCGGTTTCATAGGGCATACCCCCGAACGGTATCATTCTACCACACGGAAGGGAAATGTGATAGAATTGGGATATCGAGGTGATCGCATTGGCCTACAAGCTCGTGACCGAATACGTTCCCAAGGGCGACCAGAAGAAAGCCATCGAGACACTCGCCGAGAACATCAAGGCGGGTGTCACTGAACAGGTCCTCCTCGGCGCCACGGGCACCGGGAAGACCTTCACGATGAGCAATGTCATCGCCGGCCTCGACAAGCCGATCCTCGTCCTCGCCCACAACAAGACCCTCGCGGGGCAACTATACAGCGAGTTCAAGGAATTCTTCCCCGAGAACCGCGTCGAGTATTTCATCTCCTATTATGATTATTATCAACCGGAGGCCTATGTGCCTTCCCGCGACCTCTATATAGAAAAGGACCTGCAGATGAACGAGGAGATCGACGAACTCCGCCACAGCGCCACGGCCAGTCTTCTCGAGCGCCGCGACGTGATCGTCGTCGCGAGTGTCAGTTGCATCTACGGCATCGGGGACCCCAAAGATTACGAAGAGGCGACCATCACTTTGCGGAAGGGCGAGACCATCGACCGCGACCGCCTCATCGACAAACTGGTGGATATGCTCTTCGAACGGAACGACATGGATTTCAAGCGGGGGACCTTCCGGGTGAAAGGCGACATCGTGGAGGTCCTTCCCACCTATCAAAAATCGAAAGGGATCCGCATCGAGTTCTTCGATGACGAGATCGAGCGCATCCGTTCCTTCGACATCGTGAGCGGCGAGATCCTCGAGGATTACTCGGTGGTGACGATTTTTCCCGCGACCCAGTTCGTCACCAACAAGGACAAACTCGAAGAGGGCATCCGCCGCATCGAGGCCGAACTCGAAGAGAGAGTGGCCCAGTTCGAGAAGGAAGGCAGACTCGTCGAGGCCGAACGCTTGAAACAGCGGACCAACTACGATATCGAGATGCTGAGGGAGATCGGCACCTGCAAGGGCGTCGAGAACTATTCGCGTCACCTCTCGTTGCGTGATGCGGGAGAGACCCCTTCGACGCTCATGGACTTTTTCGGCGACGACTATCTCCTCATCGTCGACGAAAGCCATGTCACCCTCCCGCAAGTGCGAGGGATGTTCGTCGGGGACCGTTCCCGCAAGCAGACACTCGTCGATTACGGTTTCCGCCTCCCTTCGGCCCTCGACAACCGACCGCTCGATTTTGACGAGTTTCTCGCGAAGACCGACCGCGTGGTCTATGTCAGTGCCACCCCCGGGAATTACGAACTTTCCCGCACGGACCATGTGATCGAACAGATCATCCGCCCCACGGGACTGCTCGATCCCCATGTGGAAGTGCGGCCGAAAGCGGGGCAGATCGACGACATCGTCCAAGAGATCCAAAAGCGGGCCGCCCGGAAAGAGCGTACGCTCGTGACCACCCT
>PUMR01000072.1 GCA_003551455.1 Mollicutes bacterium
ATCACAGATGCACAGACTATTCGTAGTTCTGCAAGGACCGCCTGTATCACCGAAGAGTGGGAAGCGTGTAAAAATCAGCCGATCGATGTCAACGAGGCCGACACTTGGCATGTTCTGGCCAGCGTTGAGGCAGCTACCGGAGATATCACACTACCTGCAGATCATGAGCTTGAGGTTGAAGCCGATTTGATTGACCAAGACTATCTGGAAGGTCTCAATGCAGAATATGTAGTATGGAGACATGGTGGAACTTGGTTTGTGGCCATCGAAACAGATGCCTATTTCTTCGTGGGAGACCCTCTTGATGCTGAACGTGGAGATGTTTGGGATGTGGCTGACAACGCGATTGAAGACCTTGATTTCACAAATACTGATACTGAAAACTGGGGTATTACTGACTCCGATTAAGATTTGTGATAGCCAGTAATATTCATGGTACGTTTAGCTGAACAGATGACCGCAAAGGACGACAGAGAGATTGTGTCGTCCTTTTTCTCTGTTTGATGTAGAGTTTTATCCATTTTCGCTATATAATGGTCACAGGTGATTGCATGATGGTAGTGCTATTCGGCTTGTACATGTTTGTCGTCGGAAGCATTCTCACTTCCTTCTACACACTGGTCGGAATGAGACTGCCGAGAGGCAGAAGAATTTCCGGTAGGAGTTTTTGCGACCATTGTGAGATGGATGTGCCTTGGTATGGTCTCATCCCCATTGCGGGCTGGTTTCTTGTGCGGGGGCGATGCATCCATTGTGAGAAGAAGATTTCGCCCAAGTATCCTTCGATAGAGTTTTTGGGCGGTCTTTTGTTTTTCCTGGGATATTTATATTTGCATGACAATGTGATAGAATACGTTATAACCATGGTGTTCGTCTCGCTCATGCTCATCGTGACGGTGAGCGACATCGAATACCAGTTGGTCCCCGATAAGATTCTCTTTCTCTTTTTCCCGGTGCTTCTGGGACTCCGTTTGGCATTCCCCCTCACCGCTTGGTACATGGTGCTACTCGGGGGTGCCGCGGGCTTTACCTTCATGTATCTCATCGCTCTTTACGGCAAAAAACGTTTCAAACAGGACGCTTTGGGCGGAGGGGACATCAAGCTCTATTGCCTTGTAGGAATCTTCTTGGAATTGGAACTCGTCTTTCTCTCCCTCTTCTTGGCCGCCATGTTGGCGTTGCTCGGAGGAAAACTCTTCCTCAAACAAATGAATCCCATACCCTTCGTACCCTTCATCTTTTTGGGAAGCGTGTTGGCCTATATCATCGGTCCGCCCCTTCTCGCGTGGTATGTTTCGCTATTCTAGAAAGTGGTGGTTAGATGGCCCGAACCACATTGAACATCTTTTTCACCGACAAAGAAGTCTCTTTCATCGAAAAGCCCGACGGCTACACGATGAAGAGACTGAAATACAGTTCCGTGGAACTACCGGCGGGCGTCATCGAAAATGGCGTCATTTATCGTGACGAAAAGCTCTTGAAGATATTGAAGGACACCTTCAAACTCTTCAAGATTCGCTCAAGGACGGTCAATCTTGTGGTGCATGAAGAACTTTTCACGTTCCGGAAGATCGAAGTCCCCATCATCTATAAGCCCAACGAGATCGGCGACTACATCGAACAACAGATGCAAAAGACGATCATGGTCCCCTTCGAAGACATGAAGATGGACTATGTCATCCACTCGAAAAGCGAAGACCATTATGAGGTCATCATGTTCTATGCGCCGAAACACGAATTGAAAACCTATGTCCAGCTTTTCTACCAGATGAACATGCAGGTGACAAGGACCGACATCCCGCCCTTGGCTTTGCACAGGCTCTATTACTACCCCAAGCACGAGAATCCCGACCTCGAGTTCGACAACGACATCATGTTCATCCCCGTCTTCAACGAGACCTATTCGCTCTACATCTTCGATGAAGAAATCCCGGTCTTTTCCCTCGTACAGAACGTGCAGGCGAAAAACCTCTCTCCCGACCGCTATCTCGATGTCATCGACACGGAAATCGTGAAGATCGCCAACTACTACAAATACAACCTCCACAACGGCGACAGGAATATCCAGAAGGTCGTCATCTTCAACATGTCGAGCATCTTCTCGAACGAAGACCTCGAAGAGTACTTCGTCGAAGAAGGCTCGCTGCTCAATACGGAAATCTTCTCCATGAAACGGGTGAGCAAGGTTGTCGACACCTTGATCGACAGGGACTGCTACATCCCGCTTGCCGCCTCCTTGATTGAACGAAGGGGATGGTTCTGATGCCGAGCAGAAGATACCGGGACCGCGACTCCTCCGATTTCATCCATGTGGACCTCCTGCCCGAGGTGAAACGACCCCGGCAGTTCAACGTGAACATCGTCTTCATCGTCTTAGCGACCGTGATCCTCACCTGGCTCATCGTCTATATTCCCCTCTCCTCCCGACAAGAGCGGCTCGACGAGGTCTTGGAGGAAAACAACGAACTGGTGGATGAGAGAGACTCGCTCCGGGGCATCATCAACGAAAACCGGATCGAAGCGGCCCGGGTCGAACTCGCCGAGAACATCGATGACATCAAGGCCCTGCAAAAGGGTTATGATTTCTACATGGACGATTTCGAGAACTCGATCGTCTTCATCGACTCCACCGGTGTCATGACCACCTTCCGCTACAACGCCGTGACGAGAGAAATCGTCTTCGGGGTGATCTACAGGGTTCCCATCCAGGGCTACAACCCGTTCCGCGACC
This sequence comes from Mollicutes bacterium, assembly GCA_003551455.1. Next base: position 2,732 of record PUMR01000072.1, read on the forward strand.
TCGAGTTCGAACTCCTCTCCATCCCCTATGTCGAAAACGTCAGTCGCACGCCGAGTTCGCAGATAGAGCCCGGTTCCACGAGGTATTTCAGCCGTTACACCGTGGAGGTGAGCCGCCTTGCTGAGTAAGAGAGCGAGCGACATCATCATGGTCGTCATCATCGCCGTCATCGCCGTCGTCGTCGTCGTGGTGCGCTTCCAAGTACTCGGCGCCTTCGATGGGCGCATCGAGGAGGCCGAAGAGCGGAACGCTTCCCTCGAAGACGAAATCGCCGGCTATACGCGCACTTTGGAGACCTACTACCGCGACGAGGTCCTCCCCGGTTGGAGCACCCTCTCGCGTAACGTGCCCGCCGTATACACCGAAGAGAGTCTTCTCGCCTATGTCTATGGCATTCTCGAAATGGAAGGCATCAACCGGCGCGAAGAAGGACAGGCTCTCCATGTGCGCATCTATGAGGACGTCTCTTTCCCCTCGGGAAGTCCCTTCCGTTCCCCGGCACAAGACTTGGAGGCCTATCGCATCTTCATCGACTTCCACAGTCCGGACATCGAAAAGGCTCAAAGGGTGGTAGAGAGTTTCCATGGACTGGACCACCTGTTCGTGCTGATGGATGTCGAGTTCTCCATTCCCGAAGAAGGGGAGAACACGCGTATCCGCTTGAACTTCGCCACCTTCTACCAGAATCCTTAAAAATAGCGCTCGCGCGCTATTTTTTTCGGGATTCGATCGCTTCGACCAAGGCCTCGAAGAGTCTTTCTTCGGGGACTTTTTTCCTTACCTCGCCCTTCATGAAGAGAAGGCCCTCGTTTTTGCCGCCGGCGATGCCGATGTCGGCCTCTTTCGCTTCCCCGGGGCCGTTCACCGCACAACCCATGATGGCCACGGTGAGGTCGGCCGGATGCTTCTCCAGATAGGCCTCCACTTGCTCGACGAGGGGCCGCATGTCATAGGCCAAGCGGCCGCAGCCCGGACAGACGATGAGCTTGCCCGCTTGCGCGAGGCCGAATTCGGCGAGGATCCTTCTTGCGAGCCGGAGTTCTTCTGCTCTATCGGCCGCGAGCGAGACCCGCATGGTGTCGCCGATCCCTTGATGGATGATGGCCCCGAGGCCCAGAGAAGAAGTGATGGTCCCTCCCTTGAGGGTGCCGGCTTCCGTGATGCCGATATGCAAGGGATAGGGGAAGGTCGCAGCGGCGAGCATGTTGGCGTCGATACTCAAGGGCACGCTTGAAGCCTTGAACGAGAGGACGATGTCTTCGAACCCCAAGGATTCGCACAAGGCGACATGCCGTTTCGCGCTTTCTACCATCGCTTCGGCGCTTCTTCCGAGACGCGCTTCGATATCCTTCTCGAGCGAACCCGCGTTGATACCGATGCGGAGGGGGATTTTCCGCTCTTTCGCGGCGTGGACGATCGCTTCAAGGTGTTCTTGCTTGTGGATGTTTCCGGGGTTGATGCGGATCTTGTCGGCGCCGTGGTCCAATGCCGCCAAAGCGAGGCGGTGGTCGAAATGGATGTCGGCGATGAGCGGGACATCCGTTTGGGCTTTCAATGTCTCGAAGGCGCTCGCGTCTTCTTCGTCGGTGACGGCGATGCGTATGAGCTCGGCGCCTTCTTTCTTCAGCCGCGCGATCGCGGCGAGATTCTCGTCGATGGCCTTGGCGGGTCTTTCGAGCATCGTCTGCAGGACGATGCTTTCTTGGCCGCCGATGCGCACGTTTCCCACTGTGACGACTTGGGTATCGGCTCTTTTCCTCATGGGTATCACCGCGTCCATTATACGTCATAAGCCGTCTTTTTGCACGTTTGCAACTTGATTTTTCCCCGCAAGGGTGGTAATATGGTCTCGAAATTCGCAGAGGAGGAAAAACCATGAGAGTACAGTTCACCTTGCGCTGTGAAGAGTGCAAAGCGGAAAACTACCAGTACACGAAGAACAAACAGACCCAGCCTTCCCGCATGGAAGTGAAGAAGTACTGCAAAAACTGCAACAAAGTCACCATGCACAAGGAGAAAAAATAAAGACTTCTTGCTCGACCAAGAAGTTTTTTTATGGAGACAGCTATCAAAAAGTCAAGGTATGAATGAATGATTCTCCAATCCCGGAAAAAAGGCATGCGAAAAACATCCGAGATGCAACTTGTTCTCCGACCGGGATGATGCTATCTGCCATGGTCGAAAGGCTCTTCGGATTTGAGAATGGCATAGATGGTGTGAACCATGTTCTTCGCAGCGGCGAAGACTGCCGTGTAGTGATGTTTCCCCTGGGCGAGCTTGGCTTCGTATTTGGCCCGGAATTTGTTGTCTCTCGCTTTGCCGACACAGGCGACCCTGGCGGCCATAAAAATCGCCGAACGCAAGTATTTGGAGCCCCGTTTGGAAAGCCTTGTGCGCGTGGCGCGGAACTTTCCGGACTCATAGATCGTCGCGTCGATGCCGGCATAGGCCACGAGTTTGGACTTGTGCGCGAAGCGGTGGACATCCCCGATCTCGGCGAGGATGATGGCCCCGGTCACACTCCCCACGCCCGGGATGGAAGTGATGTGGGGGAAGTCTGTCATCACTTCCCGCAATTCTCTCTTGACGGTATCGAGTTGGGCTTGGTAGTGTTCCAAATCTTCAACGGCGAAGCGGACGAGATGGGCTCCCAACGCATCGCTGCGTCCGACAGAATCCTTGGCCAGTTGGCGGAGATGCCGGGCGGCTCGCATCCTGTCTCCCTGCACCCGGATGATCCGAGCGAGGGTGGTGACGTGCATCCTGCCGATCCTCTCCGGGGTCGGATAGGATTTGAAAAGTCGCAGGGCCCAGGCACTCAAGGGGTCGTAGTACCGGGAGAACTCCGGGAAGACCGTCTGGAGAAGCCGCTTCAGCTCGGTCTTGGTACGGCTGATCTGTGCGCGTTTGCCATGATAGGTCCTAGTGGATGCTTTCAACGCGTCGAGATGGTATAATGATGGTGTATAGGAATGGAGAGACC
>PUMR01000055.1 GCA_003551455.1 Mollicutes bacterium
CGCTACCGGCGCCGGCGATGGCCATCACCGGACCTTCGGTCGCTTTGACCGCTTCCATCTGTGTTTCATTGAGTCCTTTGAACAAGGGGTCCATAAAAATCACCTATGAAAATTATATCAAAAACGGCGTGGTATTCCCACACATTTGGTCAAAGAAAAAGGGTATCCCTTGCGCAGGGGGACCGGACACCGTTTTTCGGACCGGAAACGGCTCTGCTGGGAAAAATCGGGCATCTTTCGTCCCGGATCGATGCGGTGAAGTCTCGAGACGGGAAGGAGCGAGCACGGTTTTTTCCTTCCCATATTGCATTTCACCCCCTAGATTCTCTATAATGGGAGATGTTCATCATGCCGCTGATGGAGATGGTTCCGTGGAACGCATCTTTTCGACACGATGGATTCTCCGGCTGTTCATAGGATATCTGCTCGCGACAACGGCCATCATCATCGTGGTCGATATTTTGAATCTGTTCAACTCCCAGACGATCATGAAGTCCATCACGGGCCTTTTCGACATCAAACGTTTCGAAGTGCCGCTCTTTTGGTATTTCATATCCACACAGGGCAGTTTTACCGAGAATGTGCAGTGGATCCTCCTGTTTGTCGCCGTCCTTTGCCTCTTTTTCACCTCGAAAGCGTTGAAAAATGCGGAGGAACCCCGCCTGGCGGGTGCCTTCCGCCTCTGGGGCATTGCCATGTTGCTGTTGTTCCTTGAAGACACCTTGAACACGAGACACTGGCTACGGCGCTTTTTCGGCCACATTCTCGGTTGGGAAGACACCTTGAGATCACCGCCGGCAATCGCTGTAGAAGTCTCCACCTATGCGATCATGGCCTTTTTGATGGTCCTCTCGCTTTGGTGTTTGCGCCATCTCCTCCTTCGGCATAAGGAAGCCCTCTTCTCCATTCTCGCCGGCTATGGTCTCTACGGCGTCGCCGCCTTCTTCTCGGCCACCCGTCACGCGGCGGATTGGTACATGCGCTTCGGCCAATACCTCATCGAAAGACTCGGTTTCGACGCCATCGATACCTGGAGAATCGCCAACGAGACCATCGAAGTCCGCGGCAAGAACCTGGGCTACTACTTCATGGACTATCTGGTCGAAGAGACGCTCGAGCTGCTCGGAGCGGGTCTGCTCGCCTTCGGCTTCGTCACTTTGTACAAAACGCTGAAAAAAAACCGTTTCCGCCCTCCCGCTGACGAAGAGAAGCAATCCGAAGAATCTCTTGCGGAAAAAGAAGAAACGGAATCGTAGCGAAAGTACGATAAAAAAGCACCCACCGGGCTCCGGTGGGTGCTTTACCTTCTTCATTACCGATCGTGTAGAATCGGAAACGACAGGATGCTTAGGCTTTTTCGATGTTTTCGGCTTGGGGGCCTTTTTGGCCTTCGACCACGTCAAAGGTCACTTTTTCGCCTTCTTCGAGCGTTTTGAAGCCGTCCATGTTGATGTGCGAGTAGTGTGCGAAAACGTCGGTACCTTCGTCAGTGGTGATGAAACCGAAGCCTTTTTCGGCGTCGAACCATTTTACTGTTCCGGTCATGTCTTGTGTCCCTCCATTCTTTCAAGATATTCCTTAAACTACGTGTCGTTCCCAAGAATGGAAGGTGCAATTTCCGGTTCCTGCGGTACGATGTTTCGTTTAAGTTCCTTACCCATAATACACCATTTGAAGAAAAATGCAAGGAAAAGATTCACCTTTTCGGTTTGAACGACGACTTCAGCGCCACCGTGCGGTTGAAAACGGGATGGTCATCCCTCGAATCCGCATCGACGGTGAAATATCCCGTGCGCACGAACTGGTAGGATTCGCCGGTCTTCAGGGTGAGACCCCCTTCGATGAACCCGCGTTTCACAATCTTGGATTGTCTGTTCACGCGCGCTTCGAGCGGTTTTTCGTCATCGGTGTCTTCGAGTAGATTCTCATAGAGGCGCATTTCAGCGGGTCTACAAACCTTCGCATCGACATAATGGATGGTACCGTTGGGCTTTCTCTCCTTGAAACCGGTGCCGCTTTTTGTTTCGGGGTCATAGGTCGCATAGATGGTCTCCACGCGTCCGTCCGCATCGTAATCGACGTCATTGGCCTTGATGAAATATGCATGCATGAGTCGTACCTCGAGGCCCAAGGAGAGCCGTTTCCATTTTTTGTTGGGTTTTTCTTCCAAAAAATCCTCCCGATCGATGTAGAGGGTGTTGCTGAAGGTGAGTTCACGCGAACCCAGATCTACATTCTCCCGATTGAAAGGGGCTTCCAGTTTTTCCGTCTTGTCATCCGGATAATTGGTGATGACGACTTTGACGGGGTCGATCACCGCGTGGATGCGGCGGGCATGGACCTTCAGATGGTCGCGGATGTATTCGTCGAGCATGTGGAGTTCGGTCTCACCTTCGGATTTCGGGAGCCCGAGGGCCCGGACGAAATTATGGACCGCTTCGGGGGGCACGCCGCGCCGGCGAAGGGCGGACAACGTCACCAGCCGGGGATCGTCCCATCCGTCGACCAGTCCTTTCTCCACGAGTTGGCGGATATGGCGTTTTCCCACGACCTGGTCGGCGATTTTCAGTTTACCGAACTCGATCTGACGGGGAACATTCTCCATCTCGCAATGTTTCACGAACCAGTCGTAGAGAGGGCGGTGGTCCTCGAATTCAAGGCTGCACAGTGAATGGGTTATCCCTTCGATGGCATCCTCGAGAGGATGGGCAAAATCGTACATCGGATAGATGCACCATTGATCACCGGTGTTGTGGTGGGTTCCCCTTTGAATCCGGTAGACCACAGGGTCCCGCATGTTCATATTGGGGCTTTTCATATCGATTTTCGCCCGGAGGACCTTCTCTCCGTCGGCGAATTCGCCGTTCTTCATGGCTGTGAAAAGTCGGACATTCTCTTCCACCGGGCGGTCGCGGTAGGGACTCTCTTTTCCGGGCGTGGTCAAGTCTCCGCGGGTCTTTCTGATCTCTTCGGCGGAGAGGTCGCACACATAGGCGAGACCTTTCTTGACCAGACGCATCGCCCGTTCGTACATGATGTCGAAGTAGTCGCTCGCGAAATAGAGTTCATCCCAATCACAGCCTAACCAAGCGATATCCCGCTTGATTGCCTCGACATAGAGGGTGTCTTCGGTCAAAGGGTTGGTGTCGTCGAACCGGAGATAGAAGTCGCCGTCGTAATCCTTGGCGAGGACATGGTTCATGATGATGGCGCGGGCATGACCCAGATGCAAAAACCCGTTCGGTTCGGGGGGGAACCGGGTTATGGGGCGTTCATGCTTGCCGCTTTTCAGGTCGTCCTCGATGATCTTGCGGATAAAATTCTTGTCTTCCATGATAGTTCACGCCTTTCTCGTCCATTATACATGGAGGCGGACGGTTCCGCAAAAGCTAATCACGGAACGAATCGTTGAAGCCCTCCACGAGGCTTTCGTCCATCAGACCCTCGAAAGTCTGCATGAAGGTCTCCTGGGCCTCCGGGGACATCTGGCTGTAAGAATCGAAGAGCGCCTGGACGTCTTCGGGGTCGATTTCCGCTTCTTCGTCGTCGATCAACGCATCCTGGATCTGTTGGATCTTCTCCACCGCATCTTTCTCCGGTCCTTCGTCCTCGACATTCAGACTGTCGGCAAGGGCTCCGGCGGCATCCATGTCTTTGAGTGCGGCGCGAACGCCGTCGGTGAAACCGTCAAATAGATGTTCGAGATCGCCATCGATCGCCATCTCCAGGCGTATGGCCCGTTTCACGATTTCGAGGCTCTCGATGCCCACGGCGCCGTCGGCGATACCTTCGTCGAAAAGGTCTTCCAGGCGGGTGATGTCGATAACAAGCGTCCCGTCTTCATCGAACTCACCGAAATAGGCGTCGCCGATATCGGCCAACAGCGCTTTGAAGGCGTCGAGATTCTCGACGACGAGATACTCGTCCTCGGTTTCCCCTTCATCCTTGCCGATGGTGATGGCGGAGATGCTGTATTCGAGGACGGTCGGCGTGGTGCTGGTCTGGTCGGCCCGCATCTCGATCAATGATTTGATATGGTCGATGGAAAAAAGCGCCTTGATGACGATCTCATCGTCATAGAACTCGAACCAGAGCGCATCCAGTCCGATACTCATCGTCCTGCCGTCGATCTCACGGACGTTGCGGAACTCCTCGAAGCCGTCGAATGTGTCATAGAGAATTTTGTTGAAGGTGCGTTCATCCAGAGTGAAAGCCGTCTGCTTCGCGAGCGCCTTGTTGAAGACGAACTCCTCGAAACGCGTTTCCATGTGCCGTTTCATGTCGAATTTGTCAGGGTCGTAGCCATCCGGGCCGTGCAAGTCGTAGAGGTAGGCGGGGATGTCAGTATCGGCGTCATTACGGACCTTCGAGACTTCGAACGTCACCGTGAAGGCCTCGTCATGCACTCTGAGATGCAACATGCGGTTGGCATAGATGATGTTCACGAACTCGGCGACAAGGTTCATCATGGGTTCCTCTTCCTCGTTTTGCAGCCAGTCGGTCAGCGCTTCTTTCTCGATGACCATCCGGAAATTGTCCAGATCGAATAGGCCGAAAGGAAGGTTGTCTTCGACGGTGTCCTCATCGATGACGCCGGTCCACCCGATGATTCGGGAGAAGAATCCCTGCGTGAAAGGGAGGGAACCGATGCTCAAACGGTCGAACTCGAGGATGTAGGCGTCATCCGTGTCACTGAAGGCGCCTCTCATGCGTACGACCGTGCGATAGGTGAACCCGTCGCCACTCTGGACGGAGACGGCTATGTTCAGTGTGACATAACCTTTTTCCGTTTCATCCTCGTCGCCGTCGAACGTCATCCAAATGCCCGGAACCCGTAAATGCACAGGGCGATCTCCTGTATAGAAGGTGTCCGTGAACACATAACGGCAAGCGTCCGTGTCACAATCGTCGTCGGGAAGATAGTCGGGGTTAATCCCCTCGGAATCCTCGCTGCCGCGGATAGCCTCGAAAATCGCGATATTCAAGACATCCTGGTGCAGGGCGAAAACGAGGTCGGCCTCTTCGTCTTCCTCGAGAGCGGCCAGTGAATGGTCGATTTCCTCGTAGAGGAGTTTCATGGCATCCGCATCCTCGTGATATAGATGCGTCGGGATGTCATCAAAGGACCCGCCATCGGACATCACGGCAAGGAGGGCGAGTGGAATGCTGACAATGACCAAGACGATGATGAAAATGCTGATCAGGAATTTTTTCATTTTTTCCCTTCTTTCCGGCCATCGGGCCGAAACGGATTGGCAAAACTATGCTCAGGCGAGTTTCAGACGGGAATGGCCGTTCATGCCCATCCCTTCTTCCTCGCCGAAAAGCCGATAACGGTGATATCCAGCCACGCCCACCATGGCGGCATTGTCCGTGCAGTATTCGAAGGCGGGCATGATATGGGGCACATCCTTGAAAACCTCACCGAGTCTCTCCCGGAGATGACTGTTCGCGGCGACACCGCCCGCCACGACGAACATCTTCGCATCATGGTCGCGGAACGCTTTGCGACTTTGGTCGACGAGATGGGCGACGGCGGCTTTTTGGAAACTCGCGGCCATGTCGGCGGGACGGATCTTCTCCTTACGGCTTTCAAGCTTGTGGATGAGGTTGATGACATGGCTCTTGAGACCGCTGTAGCTGAATCCGTAATCGTCTTTGGGGCTGATGCGCGGCATCGGATAGGTCGGGTGGCCCTCCTTGGCCAGCCGGTCGATGACGGGACCGCCGGGATACCCCAAAGAGAGTACGCGGGCCACTTTGTCGTAGGCTTCGCCGACGGCGTCATCCGCGGTCTCCCCGATCTTTTCGAACCGATAGTGGTCTCTCATGAGCACCAGTTCGGTATGTCCGCCCGAGACGACGAGCGCGAGCAGGGGGAACTGCAGTTCATGATCGATGGCGTTGGCATAGATGTGGGCGGCGAGATGATGCACGCCGACCACGGGGATGCCCCGTGCGAACGCGAAGGCTTTGGCGGCATTCACACCGACCAATAGACTGCCGATGAGTCCCGGTCCCTTGGTCACGGTGACGAGGTCGATATCCTCCTTGTCGGTGCCGGCCGCTTCGAGGGCTTTCTCGATGATGACCGTGATCCGCTTGATATGTTCGCGGGAGGCGATTTCGGGAACCACACCGCCGAAAGCCTGGTGCAAATCGATCTGGGAGTGCACGATGTTGCTGAGGATTCTTTTCCCGTTGATGTTCACACTCGCGCTCGTTTCATCGCAACTCGTCTCTATCGCCAGAACTTTCATGAACCCATCTCCTTTTCCAGACTTTTCACCATCAACAGGGCGTCCTCCCCCGTCCGATAGTAGTTCTTCCTCGTGGTGACCGCTGTGAATCCGCAATGCTCATAGAAACGTCGGAGGTCACGGTCGCTCTTTTTCATCTCCAGTGTGACCGTTGTCACCCCTTCCCGGCGACAATGCTGAAGGACATGTTCCATCATGGCTTTGCCATGGCCCTTCTTCCTCATGTCGCGCTCAATCGCGATATGGAGAATCTCGGCATGAGGACGGGGAAGGGAGAAGACGACGAAACCGACAGGAATCTCTTCCAACTCCCCGATCAGGCATCTGACGGTGTCGTTCCCATGCAGATTTTCCCAATCCATGTGACCGGGAAGCGCCTCCTTTGCGAGTCCTTTCACAAAAATCGCATCTTTCTCCCGGAAGGGGCGGATGTTCATGTCATTCAAGTCTTCTCTCTTTCGGCTTTGGTCTTGCGAAGATAGTTCGGGGCCACCGCATGTATGTTCTTCACCCTTTTCAAGAAACCGCTCCTTTCGAGGCGGCCCACATCCGGCCGGCCGGCCGTGATGGTCTCGGGTTCGGCGGAAAGAGCATCGATGAAGGTTGTAAAGGCGGTGTGCCGATCCGTTTCGAGTGTCTCCATCGTCGAAGCGGAGACGTCGTAAAGACCGAGGAAGGCGTTGCCTCTGCGGGCATCGACATAGGGAAGGACGAGTCCTTCGGTCCCGCTCGCCATGAGCGCGAGGGAACTGACCGTATACAAGGGGATGTCGAGACTCCAGGCCAGCATCTTCGCGACACTTAACCCGATACGAACACCGGTGTAGCTGCCCGGACCGACACCGACCACGACACCGTCAAGACGAGTCGCAGGAACGCCGGCGGACACACAGACGTCCTCGACTTTCTGCATGAGGTGGACCGAATGGTCGTTGTCCCCTTTCCTGTGGTGCTCTTTTTGTGGGGAAGCACCCTGGAAAAGACCGACATAGAGGTGGTCGGTGGCGGTGTCAATCACCAAGCGAAGCGGCGATTTCCGCATATTTGCCCCTCCCTTCGATGACGCATCTTCTTTTGGTATCGCCGAGCCACTCGAACTCGATGGAAAGAAAACAATCGGGAAGGAAATCCTCGATGTTCTTGTACCATTCGATGACGGCGACACCATCAGTGGCGATATATTCCTCGAGGTCGAAGTCGTCGTTCTCTCCCTCGAGACGATAGGCGTCGATGTGATAGAGAGGCGGGGTGTTCTCATAGATCTTCATGATGGTGAAGGTGGGCGAATTGATGGTCTCGCGAATCCCCAGGGCTCTGCCCAGATACTGCGTGAATGTCGTCTTCCCGGCGCCCAGATCTCCTTCGAGTCCCAGAACGAAGCCATTTCCCACATGTGCGGCTAGTTTTCGGGCGAGTTCTTCCGTCTCGCGCAGATTGTTCACGGTTCGTACGATTCGCATGTCCTCCACCTCCTCCCTCCGATGATAATTTCCGTGTGAAGTGCATTGATGCCATCATCCATGCTATAATTGGGTATAACCCCCGCAGAGGATGAGTTTGATGTATATTATACTATACAATCCCCTCTCGAGAAACAGAAAAGCAAGATGGCTCACAAAACGCCTGGTCAACCGCTTCAAACGGAACAACATCCCCTTCCGCCTGAAGAGCCTCTTGAAAATCAAGGATGTCGAACAGTACATCAAAGACGCCCCGCATGATGTCAAACTCCTTCTACTCGGGGGCGACGGCACCATCAACACTTTCGTGAACCAGACCTACAACTTGCAACTGCCACGAGAGGTCCTTTTGATGGGAGTGGGCTCCGGTAACGATTTCCTCCGCTCCATGAAAAAACAACAACCTAAGACACAACCGATTCTCCGGATGCGCCACGACAACAAATCCCGCTTCTTCATGAACGGTTCCGGTCTCGGCATGGACGGGGCCATCGCCCATCGTGTCAGCCAGAGTTCGCGTTCAGGCACTTTCACCTATTTTCTCGCCGCTTTGCGTACATTCGTCACCTACCGCCCGAAATACATGGAAGTCGAAATCGACGGAGAATTGCACAAGTTCAAGAAAGCCTACCTCATCAACATCAACAGCGGCGAATACATCGGCGGCGGCATGCGTCTCACTCCCGGTGCCCGCATCGAAGAGGACGAATTGCAAGTCGTCGTTGTCCACAGGGTGCATCGGTTGATGATATTCCTGATCTTCCTCAGCGTCTATCTGGGCCTCCATACCAAACTCCGCCGTTACATTTTCGCCAAGAAGGGCCGTCATGTCAAAGCGACGATGTTCGCACCGGAGGTCGCCCAGTGCGACGGCGAGTGTTTCGAGAAGACCAAGACCATCGAAGTCTCGGCCACGAGCAAGAAAGCGAAATTCCGTGTCTTCGACATAAAATCCCTTGAAAAAAACACGTGATCAACGTGTTTTTTTCATGCGCTTTTCCAGTTCTTCGGCCTTTTCCTCGAAGCCCTTCTTGCCGAGGAGGGCGAACATGTTCTGTTTGTAGGCTTCCACCCCCGGCTGGTCGAAGGGATTGACCCCGAGGACATAGCCGCTCAAAGCGCATGCGAGTTCGAAAAAGTAGATGACATGACCGAAGGTGCAAGCGTCCATCTTTTCCGTCTCGATGACGATCGAGGGGACGTTCCCGCTTTCGTGGGCGATGAGGGTTCCCGCCATCGCTTTTTTGTTTACAGTGTCGACACTCATCCCGGCAAGATAATTGAGGTTGTCACTGTCGTCTTGTTCTTCCTTGATCAGGGTGTCCCGTCTTGGTTTCTTGATGGAAAACACCGTCTCGAAGAGATGCCGCTCGCCGTCCTGAATGTATTGTCCCAGAGAATGGAGATCTGTCGTGAAACTCACATTGGCCACAAACAGCCCTTTCCCATCCTTTCCTTCGCTTTCGCCGAAGAGTTGTTTCCACCATTCGGCCAGGTACGAGAGCTTCGGCTCATAATGGACGAAGAGCTCGATCTTCTTGCCGGCTTCATATAGCGCATTCCTGTAAAGCACATAATTGTCGAGCGGGGTCCGGCCCGGGGTATCGGTGAAATACTCTTTCCGGGCGGCTTCCGCCCCGGCAATGACGGCTTCGATGTCATGTCCCCGGAAAGCGACGGGGAAGAGTCCCACCGGAGTCAAGAAACTGTAACGTCCCCCGACATCGTCGGGAATGACGAACGTCGCGTAACCCTCTTTTTCCGCCAGTTCCCGCAAGGCTCCTCTGGCGCCGTCCGTCGTTGCCACGATGCGTTCACGGGCCTCGGCCTCTCCGACCGTTTCCTCGAGCAGGCGCCGGAAATAGCGGAAAGCTATGGCCGGCTCGGTCGTGGTTCCGGATTTGCTGATGACATTGATGGAAAACCGCTTGTCTTGCAAATATTCACGCAGATCTTCCAGATACTCTCCTGAGAGGTTGTGTCCCGCGAAGATGACTTCGGGTCCCTCGTCGAGAGGAAAATATCCATCCAAAGCTTCCAGGGCGGCCCGGGCGCCGAGGTAGGATCCTCCGATGCCTATCACCAGCAATACATCGCTCTTTTCCCTTTGACGAGCGGCCAGGGAACGGATACGGTCCAATTCTCCCCGCATCCTTGCGGGAAGGTCCAACCATCCTGTGAATTCACTCCCGGGGCCCTTCCTCTCTTTTAACGCCTTCCTTGCGCCTTCCATCCTTCTTTCGAGATCAGCGAGGCATTCTTTGTCCCGGACAAAGGGGCGGACATGTTCAAGTCTCACATCAATCATTTTCTTCATCCTCCGTTTTCTTAGCGGGGTTTCTATCATGCCATTCCCGGATCCAGCGGGGCAGTATTTCCCGTAGAGGAGCGAATCCTTGCCGCAATGTGACCCGCATCCGTCTTGTCTGCTTTTTGAGAGCTTTTCTGCTCAAAGAGAGGCGCCCTTCCTCGTCGATGGAAAGGACCTTGAACTTGTAGGTCTTCCCCTTTTTGAGGAAATCCTCGATGTCATAGACATAGCCGTGCGCAACTTCGGAGATATGGACAAGGCCTTTTCTCCCGTCGACGTCGACAAAAGCCCCATAGGGCTTTATGGCTGTAATTACGCCTTGTACGACATCGCCTGCTCGCATGATGGCACCTCCATGAAAACTGTTTTCAGTATAGCACAGAAACGATGTGCGGAAAAACAGAGTGGACGGATTCATGAATCCCTCGCAAAACAAGAAAGGTCTTTTTGTCTTTTTCAAGCGATTTCCCACTGTTTTGCGGTGTGTTTCCCCATAAAAAAAAGCGCCGGGGGCGCTTTCATTCGGCGTAGCGGTGGGCGATGGAGCTAGCCGCCGCCGCGGCGATGGCACCGACAATATCGTCGAGGAACGTGTGGCATTGGTCGGTGTTCTTGCCGATTTCGTCGAGTTTTTTGATGATTCCGGGTTTCGTCTTGTCCACATAGCCGAAATTCGTGAAGCCGATGGAACCATACACGTTGACGATAGCGAGAGCCAAGACCTCGTCGACTCCATAGAGGCCGTAATCTTCGAGAAGCATTCCGCGCAAAGGTTCGCTCATGGCGCCACTCTCGGCAAGCTTGTCCAGTTCGAGCCCGGTGAGGATCGCGTTTTGGACCTCCCGTTTCATGACGACACGCTCGACATGTTCGAGACAGGTCTTCTCCGAAAGACCGGGGATGTATCGCCCTTGTAAACCGAAAGTGATGGCAGCGATATCGGAAAGCTCCACACCGCGCTCTTTCATCATCTTGACGACGACATCCCGGGTCTTCGTGTCATTCACACGATCGTCCGCATATTCTTCCGTTACCTTCGTCCCATTGTTTTCGGCCATGCTTTCCCCTCCTGTCTTCAGATGTGTTCGACGCCGACAACACCCGGCACTTCTTCGAGAAGGAGCGCCTCGACGCCCTGGGTGAGTGTCGTGTCCACGAGGGCACAACCGACGCAGGCTCCCGTGAGTTCGACATAGACGATCCCGTCCACGAGCTTGACGAAACGGATGTCGCCGCCGTCCCGGTTGATATAGGGACGGATCTTCTCTATGACTTTCTTGACTTGTCCTTCCATCTCTTTTTGTTCCATGTTGTATGACACCTCTTTCTATGAGCCATTATACATGATGGAGGCGTTTATGTTGAGAGAAACGCACATAAAACCCTCAATCCCGCTTCACACGCTTCAGTATGAAATAAGGGGCGTTGGGGGTGGTCGATTCCATCAGATAGTCGAAAATCCTGTCCTTGTCCTTCTGGGCGAAACCCTTCAAGCGGAGTTTCTCCCCGCTCACATCGCCGACGATGTAGATGTAGTGGTCGAGATAATCCACATACCGTTCATTGAACGTCTTCAGTTCGAAGGCTTCCCGGAAATTCTTCATCAAGAGGAAATGCCCGTGGTCCGTCTCGACGGTCTCATGGTTCTCCATCAGCTTTTCCGTCATGTTCACACCCGCTTTCGATCGCTATTTTGATTTCGGAGGAACTCGATCCGGCTCGTCTTTTCCAATAGGAGGACACATTCGGCCATGATCGCCTCTTCCTTGCCGATAGGGCCGACCCGTTCTCCGCGTGTGGCTTTCACACTCACTTTGTCTGTGGAGACGCCGAGGACCCCGGCAATCCGTTCCCGCATGGAATCTATGTGGGAGGCGAGTTTCGGCCTCTCGAGATGCACGGTCGCATCGAGATTCACCAGATGATAACCCTCTTCGCGCACCATGCGATAGACCTTATGGAGCATCTGGGCGGAATCGCGTCCCTCATCTTTTCCCGGCGTGTCGGGAAAGTGTTGTCCCAAATCCCCCATGGCCAACGCGCCGAGCATGGCTTCGGCGATGGCGTGCAAGAGGCAATCGCCGTCGCTATGGGCATCCACAGCGTATGGGGAAGGGATCTCGATTCCCCCCAAAACAAGCGATTTCCCCCTCTTCAGCCGGTGGATGTCCCTACTTTGTCCAATCCTCTGCATCGGCTATCATCTCCAACAATGGCACATCTTCGGGGCGGGTGAGTTTGATGTTGAAGGGGTGCCCCTTGACAACACGGGCTTTGACACCCAGGGTCTCTTGCAGAAGGGTCGCGTCACATGTCGCTTCCAGACCTTTCTTTTCCGCTTCGTCGTGCGCTTTTCTGATCAGTTCCGTTTCAAACGCTTGCGGAGTCTGGATGCGGTGGATGTTGTCGCGGTCTATGTGTTCGGTGACGACGCCGTCTTTCACACGTTTCAAGGTCTCATCGACGATCAACGCCGGTGTCGCCGCTCCCGTGTCTCCCAAGGCCCCCAAAAGGGATTTGATGACCGTGTTCCCGATGAAAGGCCGCGCTCCGTCATGGATGAACACATAGGGGCTGTTGACCTGTTTGAGTCCGGCATGTACGCTTTCTCTTCTCGTTTTGCCGCCTTCGACATAGGCGGTCGCCTTGAAATGGCCGCGCATGTATTCCATGTCATCAGCGGCGACCACGAGGATGATTTCTTCACAGAGGGGGTCTTCCCGGAACCATTCCATCGCCCGTTCGAGAATCGATTTGTGATTGAGATTCATGAGGACCTTGTTCACGGTCATATCTTCCATGCGGCTCCCCTCGCCGGCCGCGAGCATGACAACGCTATACATCGTCGTGCCTGCTTTCATAGATCTGGTTGTCGGTCACGAGCATGTCCACCGGGATGTCGTGGCTCCGCGAGGGAAGAGCCTCCATCCGGAACTTCTCGAAGCAGACCCCGACGGAGAGTCCTTTGTAGTCCCGGAGAAAATCGTCATAATACCCTTTGCCGTAGCCCAGACGATAGAGCGCATCATCATAGACCAAACCCGGGACGATGACGGCGTCCAGTCCGTCCTTTTCGATGAGTTCGTCGCTCTTGGGCTCTCTTGTGCCCAGGGGGCCTTTCTCGAATTCTCCGGTGTCTTTGTAGAAGACCAGTCGGTCGTTTTCGATCCGGGGATAGTAGAGGGTGTATCGTTCCGCGAGGGCTCGGACGTCCACTTCTTTCTTGATGGGATAATACACGCCGACATTCTTCAGCTCGTGCTCGGCGAGAACTTCCTTCAGATTCTCCATGAGCATGAAGTTCAACATCTTGTGCATGGCTTCATCGAGCGCTTCTCTTTCGCGAAGAAAAGTCTTCCGCAATGTCTTCTTGTCCATGATTCCCTCCTCAATCTTGGCGTGTCGACTCTGTTCACTTTATGATGAAATAATTTTCGGGTGTCCTATCCTCGAGGGCGATGCGCAAAGCCTTATGACCCCGCGAGATGGTCTCCGTCACCGGCTCATCGAAGTAATCGATGTTCTGGATGCCGAAATAGGGGTATACGCTCTCTTTCACTTCGCCGAAGGTCATGGTGAAATTGACCAGTTCGCCGCCCTCTTCGAGAGCCCGCCGCAACATCTCGAATTTGCGGTGGTCGGTGATGACCATCGCGAACCGGATGCCGCTCAACCGGAAGATGGCCTCGGTGTCCTTCAAGAAATGATAGACGAGCTTGTTGAGGAACTTGCCCATCATGAGGTCGCCGATGTCGCGACCGTACTGGTCGTTGATGGTCTTGATGTTGGACAGTTCGAAAAAGACGAGCGCGTAGGGCTCCTTTCGACGATTGTAACGCTGCAGGGCCTCTTCGAGCGCATCACCGATATGGATCTGGTTCAGAAGGTCGACTTCGGTCCGGGGATAGCGCCTCACATCGAGGCCACGCACGATGGCGATAAACATCTTGCGACCGTCATGGACCACCAGGGTCCCGGTCTCTTTCACCCATTCGTAGACAGCGCCGCGTTTGATGCGGTAGTGCGTGCGATATTTCGGGTTTCTCCGTGAACACTTGTCGAGAACGGCAAGGTAGGCGGCACGGTCATCCGGGTGGAGCCTCTCGAGAAAATCTTCCAGGGTGAATTCGTGCTCCGAGAGTCCCGACAGTTTCAAGAAGGTCTCCGTCCCGAACATCTTGTTTTCGTCGGTGCGGAAGACGATGCCGTCATCCAAGAGGTCCAACATGGTGATGAACCGCTGCCGCAAGAGTTCGGAGCGGTCTTTCAGATCCTCATGCGTCTTGTTGAGTTCCTTGAGTTTTTCCCGGGTGTGGTCCTTTCTGCTGAGCGCCCGGATGTCAAACATGAAAACCGTATAGAGAGAGCCGCCGTATATCAGGATATCAACATAGATCTCTTCTATTTCGACAACGGCCAGTCGCGCGAACACCACATAGGAAGTCAGGCCGAGGATGAAGAGGAACACGTCAAAATCGCCCTTTCCGGTACGCCACTTCTTGAGGACGACGAGAACGAGCCAGACAAGAAAGATGATGAGCTTGTGTTCGTACCAATCGAACATTGTGGACGCACCTTTCTGGAAATGTCTTGAGGATGTGGTAGAATCAATTCTGTAGGTATTTCTCCAAATACAGCAGCAAAGATTCCTGACTGATGTCCTGGTCCAGATAGCCTTCGATGGCGACGCTGATCTCACCGGTCTGTTCACTGACGACGACGGTCAAGGAATCCGTGGCCTCACTGATGCCGATGGCCGCGCGATGCCTCGAGCCGAGGTATTTCGGGACCTTGGCCTGGTCGCTTGAAGGGAAATAGGCGCCGGCGCACTTGATGACGTTCTCCTTGATGATCACCGCCCCGTCATGCAGGGGGGTGTTGGGAATGAAGATGCTCGAGAGCAACTCGCTGGATACTATGGCTTCGATACCGAACGCGTTGTCGATGTATTCCTGCAGAGAATCCGACCGTTCGAAGGTGATGAGCGCTCCGATCCTGTGACGACCGAGATAGCTGACACTGTGCAGGATTTCCTCCTTGACATCGTCCTCGATGGCATTCGTCACCAGAATACCGCTCTTCAAGCCGATCTGCACAAGTATCATCCGGATCTCCTGCCGCAACATGAAAAGGAACACACAGACCATGATTACAGCTTGGAAATAAGCGAGAAAAGCGTATCCACCAGGGATATCGTCCCTAATGAGCCGGATAAAAAAATAGACGACCATGACGGCGGTGGCAAAACGGAAGAACCGGAGAGCCATGGCGGGCAACATGGTACGGACGACAACCGTGAATACGGCCATCAGGTACACCAGGATGACTATGATGAGAAAATCCTCCACGTCGTCACCGCCTTTCTGGTCAGAGGTCCATCTCACCGTAGATTATAACACATCAAAGGGCGCGAACGTAATGAAATCATGCGTCTTCCGTCCCATGTGTCATCCTTGGAATTTTTTCAATGCGGTGAAAGACACATAGAAGCTTGCTTTCACATCGAAGCGGAAATGTCAACCCTTTAACCATCAGCGAATTTACTATAAAATGTTGTGATACACTCCATCATATTTTCTACTATCAGGGAGGGGCATCCTATGGCGGACTATGACAAACGTTTGCTGGATAGTATCAACGCGGATATCGAGAAACACTTCCCCCATCTTTGTCCGATTCGAGAGGACATGGAAAAATCCTTCCGTGGCGTCTCCCGCCTCGTCATGCTGGACCGCTACAGCCAGAAGGATCTGAACCTCAAGACCTTGAAAGAGGGGGATCTGGTTCTCACCATCGTCCGCGACGACCCGAAGTTCCCCGCCCGGGGTGTCGGATACATGGAGCGGATCGACAACAACAAACTCACGATCAAAATCACTCCCGATTATCTCGCCAACACGGAAGACGCCGATGAGAACGGCTTTGTCGAACGCACGCTTAAACAAGTCGACAAACCGCTCGAACTCTATTTCGAACAGATCGCCCGCCGGGTGGCCGACCACCTCGGCGAAGAGGAGAGCGAAGAGGTCAGAGAACATTTCTACGAAGAAGTCAAAGACCTCAATCTCGTTCCCGCGGGGCGCATCCTCTTCGGCGCCGGCTCCCAGACACAAGTCACCTATTTCAACTGTTTCGTCATGCCCTTCATCCATGATTCCCGTGAAGGGATCAGCGACCACAGGAAACAGGTCATGGAAATCATGTCCCGCGGCGGTGGCGTGGGAACCAACGGTTCGACCCTCCGACCGAAGAACGCATTGGCCAAGGGGGTCAACGGGAAATCGAGCGGCGCTGTGAGCTGGCTCAACGACATCTCGCAACTGACACACCTCGTCGAACAGGGAGGATCCCGCCGCGGCGCGCAGATGATCATGCTCGCCGACTGGCATCCCGATATCATCGAGTTCATCATCTCCAAGATGCAGAATCCCAAAATCCTGCAATTCCTCATCGACACCATCGACGATCCCCTCGTCAAGAAGACCGCCCGGGCGAAACTCAAATTCATCCCCCTCTCCGAAGAGGAGATAGAAATCAACGAATACATCCTCGAACAATCCAAGAAGAACGGCAACTTCTCGAAACGCATCGTCGACAAGGCCTTCGAGCGTTTGAACAAGGGCGGTCACTATGAGGTCCACGATGAGGAGTTCCTTTCCGGCGCGAACATCTCCGTCGCCATCTCCAAGGATTTCATGGAGGCTCTCGAGAAAGATGAGGATTTCCACCTCAAATTCCCCGACATCGACACCTATGACGACGAAGAGAAACGTTTCTACGACGAGCATTGGCAAGAGGTCGGCGATGTCCGCGAATGGGAAGCCATGGGGCAGCGCACCAAAGTCCACTACACCATCAAAGCCAAAGAACTCTGGAACCTGATCAACATCTGCGCCACCTATTCCGCCGAGCCCGGCATCTTCTTCATCGACAATGCCAACGCGGAAACGAACGCCGTCGGCTACGACCAGAAGGTGGTCTGCACGAACCCTTGTGGCGAACAACCCCTGGCACCGCATTCCGTCTGTAACCTCGCGGCCTTGAACCTCGCGAACATGGTCGATCACGAAAAAAGGGCGGTCGACTACGACAAGCTCGAGCGGACCATCGCGACCGCCATCCGGTTGCAAGACAACGTCATCGACAAGACGCACTACTTCCTCGAGGAGAATCGCGAGCAGGCCCTCGGGGAAAGACGCATCGGACTGGGGGTCATGGGATTGCAGGACCTCCTCATCTGGTGCGGCCATCGCTACGGGTCGCCGGAGGGCCTCGCCTTCATCGACGAATTGTTCGAGTTCATCGCCACCAAAGCCTACGAGAACAGCATCGGGCTCGCCGAAGAGAAAGGACCCTTCCCTTTCCTGAAGACCGCCGAGAACCGGAAGAAGTTCATCAATAGCGGCTACATGCGAAAGATGCCCGAACCAATCCGCAAAGGGGTGTTGGAAAAAGGCATCCGGAACTCACATCTCCTCACTATCGCCCCGACAGGCTCCACCGGCACCATGGTCGGAGTATCGACCGGTCTCGAGCCCTATTTCGCCTTCAGCTATTTCCGTAGCGGCCGGCTCGGGAAATTCATCGAGGTGAACGCACCGATCGTCGATGCCTATCTGGAGAGATATCCGGGCAATGACAAAGAATCCCTCCCCGAAATCTTCGTGAGCGCCATGGACCTTTCCCCCGAGGAACATGTCGATGTGCAATGCACCATCCAGAAATGGGTCGACTCCTCCATCTCGAAGACCGTGAACGCCCCCAAAGGCTACAGCGTCGAAGAGGTCGAACGCGTCTACCGCCGTCTCTATTACGGAGGGGCGAAAGGCGGCACCGTCTATGTCGACGGCTCCCGCGACGCACAAGTCCTCACCCTGACCAAGGATGACAAGGACCAACAACCCAAGCAGGTCGAAATCTCCGACCTCGGTCTCGAAGTCGAGGAAAAGCCCGTCAAGACGAAAAAAGAGCCCCGCACGAAGGGGCTGAGGTCCGACCGCCAAGATAGGAACATCGGCATCGAGGACGGCGACATCTGTCCCATCTGCCTCGAGGGGACGGTCGAGAATCTCGGCGGATGCCACACTTGTTCCAATTGCAACGCCCAGTTGAAATGCGGACTCTGAGAGGTGCGAAAGCACCTCTTTTTCTTGATTGTATCCAAAGCCTCCATCCTGTTATAATGAAGGTGAGGTGATTGCATGAAAAAGGCCTTTCTCGTCGCTATAGACCGCTACCCCGATGACATGGTCCGCTATTATCTCGAGGAGTTGGAAAATCTCGCCCTGTCCTTGAACATCGAGACGGTGAGGACCTTCTCGCAGCCCGCCCGGGCGACGACACCCGCCCACAAGGTGGGGGAGGGCAAGCTCGAAGAGATCCTCCGGGCCAAAGAGGAGGACGCGCCGGACTATGTCATCTTCAATGAAGAACTGACAAACAGTCAAATCCGCAATCTTGAGGACGTTCTCGATGTGGCGGTCATCGACAGGACCCTCCTGATTCTGGAGATATTCGCCAAGAGGGCCAAGACGAAAGAGGCCATGTTGCAAGTGGAGATTGCCCAGCTGAAATATCTGAAACCGCGATTGAGCGCGATGCGGAACTCCCTCGAACAACAACAGGGTGGCATCGGCTCGCGGGGCCCCGGGGAAAAGAGACTCGAACTCGACCGCCGCCGGATCGATAGAGACATCAAAAATGCCGAAAAGGCCCTGAAATCAATCGTCCGTACGCGCCAGAACAACCGCCGCAAACGCCGGAAGACCCTGGTCAAGAACGTGGCCGTGGTGGGCTACACCAATGCGGGCAAGAGCACACTCATGAACACCCTCTTGAAACACACCAAGAACGGCCATGAAGAGAAGACCGCCCGGGTCGAGGACCGTCTGTTCGCAACACTGGAGACCTCGACGCGTCTCATCCGCTTCAAAGACAAGAAAAGTTTCACCCTGACCGACACCATCGGTTTCATCTCCAATCTGCCGCACGAACTCGTGGATTCATTCAAAGCCACCCTTGAAGAGATCAAAGAAGCCGACCTCCTTCTGCATGTGGTCGATTTTTCCCACCCCTACTATCTCGACCAGATCCAGACCACCGAGGGGGTGTTGAAAGAACTCGGCGCCGACGGCATGGAGACCCTCTATGTCTTCAACAAGATCGACCTCGCCAATAACATCCTCCCCCCCTCATACAGTCCGGCTGTCAAAGTGAGCCTCCGGGAAAACCGCAACATCGAAACCCTCATCGCCAAGATCAACGACATCCTCTTCCGCGACGACACCGTCAAGGTCTATGCCATCCCGCAAAGCAGGGGAGATGTCGTCCACACCCTCAACGAACATGCGGAAATCCTCGAAAAGGCCTACGAAAACGACTCCGTCCGGATAAAGGCCCGTGTCTCCGGCGCATTACGCGAGCATCTCCGCCATTTCGAGACCTGACGAGAAGACCGCTCCTAACGAGCGGTCTTCATTCTTTTGATGTACTCGTCCAGAATTGTGGACATCGCCTCCCGCGACTCGGCCCGCGAAAGCGACCTTCTCGTCGCGGAACTGTCAGGGAGTCCCTTGAGATACCACGGGCCGTGCGTCCGCATCTCGAGAGTGGCACGACGTTCACTATAGTGAGTCGCGAGGAGTTCCGCATGGCGTTTCGCCATCGCGATTCGCTCCTCGGGCGAAGGGGGTTTTTCACATTGGCCGTTCAAGAGGTAGTCGTTGCTCCGGCGGATGAGCCAGGGATTCCCCAAAAGGCCCCGGCCGATCATGATACCGTCACATCCTGTGGCCTCCATCATGGCCGCGGCATCCGAGGGGGTCTTGACGTCGCCGTTGGCGAGCACGGGAATGTCGACAGCCTCTTTGACAGCTTTGATGATGGAGAAATCGACCTTTCCGCCATACATCTGGGTTCTGGTCCTCCCATGCACGGCGATGAGGGCGGCGCCGGCCTCTTCCACGATGCGGGCGATCTCCACCGCGTTCTTATGGTTCTCGTTCCAACCGCTGCGCATTTTCACCGTGATGGGGAGGCTGGTCCTTTCCACCATCAAGGAGACGAGTCTCTTCACCTTTTCGGGCTGACGCATCAGACTCACGCCGCCGTTGTTCTTGACGACTTTCCGGACGGGGCAGCCCAGATTCAAGTCGATCGCCGCGGCCCTGGTGTTTCTAGTGACATATTCGGTCGCGTAAGGCAAAGCGGTTTCGTCCGCACCGAAAAGCTGCAAGACGACATTCTCCTCCTCGGGAAGGATCTCTGTCATCTCGCGGGTGCGGCGGTTTCCGTACTTGAGCCCTTTGTCGCTCACCATCTCGGTGTAGATGAGACCCGCACCCATCTCCTTGGCGATCAGACGGAAAGCTTTGTTCGTCACCCCCGCCATCGGTGCGACGACAACAGGTCTCTTCTGTAACAGCTCTTTGAAATCCATGTCGACCACTCTCCAAAATCACCGATATTCTGCCACAAAATCCCAAGAACCGCAAGCCATTTCGATTTCCACCCGGTACATGTTATAATGGGCCGGGTGATAAAAATGGAGGATTATCTCGCCAAGGCCTACGCCTTCGGCGGTACCGTCCGCCTCTATGCGGCGGACACGACGAACCTCGTCTATGAGGCGCAAAAGACCCACGACCTCTGGCCGACGAGCGCCGTGGCGCTCGGAAGACTCCTCACCGGCAGTGTGATCATGGGGGCGATGTACCAACAGGACCAGGAGCTGACCATCCGGATCGACGGGGACGGTCCTTTGGAAGGCATGGTCGCGACCACGAACGCCAAAGGCGAAGTGCGGGGTTATGTCGGGAATCCCCATGTGTTCATGCAACATGCTTCGGGGAACCTGCCTGTGAGCCAGGCCGTTGGTCAAGGCAAACTCCATGTGACCAAGGATTTGAAGGTCCGCGACATCTTCACCGGCAGCGTCGAATTGCAAACAGGAGAGATCGCCACCGATTTCGCCTACTACTTCGCCGCGAGCGAACAGATTCCCTCGGCCGTCGCCCTGGGCGTCCGTATCGACGACGACAACTCCGTCCTGAATGCCGGCGGTTTCATCCTCCAACGCATGCCCGGCTGCAAAGAAGAGACGGTGAACCTCATCGAAGAGCGTCTATCCGGGCTCCCGCCGATGACAGAACTCCTCGAAGAAGGCGCCAAGCCCGAAGACATCATCGCCCGCATCGCCGGCGAGGACTATGAGATCCTGCATACCCTGTCCCTCGGATACCATTGCGATTGTGACCGTGAAAAGTTCGAACGGGGCTTGATATCGCTCGGGGAAAAACAATTGCGTGAACTCCTCGAAAAAGACAACGGCATCGAGACCGTCTGCCACTTCTGTATGACCAAGTACCATTTCGGGGAAAACGAGATCCAAAAACTCATCGAGACCGTGCAGAAGAAGTGAACTTTCACCCCCCCCCCTCTCACACAAAACACCTCCGGATGTCGTCCGGAGGTGTTTTCATGCGGGGAGGGATTCATGTCTCATACAGGGGATAGGTCTTGGTCAATTTGGCGACCTCGTCCCGGACTTCGGCGAGCGCTTGCTCGTCTTCGGGGTTCGTGAGCGTCTTCTTGATGAGTCTCGCGACGACACGCATGGCGTCCTTGGTGAAGCCCCGGGTGGTGAGCGCCGGGCTGCCGAGACGGATGCCGCTCGTGATGAAGGGTTTCTCGGGATCGTTCGGCACCGTGTTCTTGTTGCAGGTGATGTTCACGCTCTCGAGGACCTGCTCGGCCTTTTTACCCGTGAGTCCCGTCAGGCTCTTGACCTCGACGAGGACGAGATGGGTGTCCGTGCCGCCGCTTATGACCTTGAAACCGAGTTCTTGCAGCTCGTCGGCCAACGCTTTGGCGTTTTC
>PUMR01000079.1 GCA_003551455.1 Mollicutes bacterium
ATTTCGATGATCACCTGATCACTCCTTGTCGACATCGATGATGACGGGGATGACGATGGGCCTTCGGTCCGTGGCCTTGTAGAGATGGCGGCTCACGTCCTCACGGAGTTTCTCCTTGAAAGAACGGAAATCGACGCGTTTCTTGTTCAAGGCTTGGCGGGCCACATCCTCGTAGATCTCTTTCACCTTCTGGATCAAGGGTTCGTTCTCTTTCATGTAGACGAAACCGCGGCTCACGACTTCGGCCGGTTTCACCATGCGCTTCTGCCGGGCGTCGATATGGCCGATGACGACCAAAAGGCCGTCTTGCGAGAGGATTTCGCGGTCCTTCAACACGACATCGCCGACGTCGCCCTCGAGGATGCCGTCGACGAGGACGTCGCCGCTTTTCACCGTGTGGGTGACGCCCTTGCAATCGCCGTTCACGAAACGGAGGACTTCGCCGTTCTCGAGGGTGCGGATCTCGTCCGCGGCGAAGCCGAGATTCTTGGCGATCCTCTTCATGGCATAGAAATGCCGGTGTTCGCCGACCACGGGCACAAAATACTTGGGCCTGAGGATGTTGGTCAGAAGTTTGATGTCCTCGCTCTTCGCATGGGCCGCGGGCAGGATCTCCTTCGGGATGCGGAGGATCCTGATGTCGTTCCTGTAGAGGATGTCGAGCGTGCGGGCGGCGATCTTTTCCGTCCCCGGCACGGGCGGGGTCATCATGATGACATGGTCGTCTTCGTCGAGATGGATGAGCCTGTCGAGCTTCCGCACCATCCGCTGCAACATGTAGAAGGGCTCATGCCTGTCTCCCGTCACCAGCACGACGGCGTCGGGAAGTTCATTCTTGTTCTTTTCGTCGATGAAGCGGAGCTGCAAGAGCTTCTCCTTGGGGATTTTCAACACCCCGAGGTTCACGGCGATATCGACCATGCGTTGGGCCTTCCGCCCGATGATGGCGATCTTACGGTCATGTTTCAGGGCGATGTCGACGACCTTCTGGATGCGGAAGATGTCCGTCGAGAAAGTGCTCACGACGACGCGCTCGCCGGCCGCGGCCAAAAAGGCGCGGTTCAGTTCCTGGTCGAGTTCGCGCCCCGTGTGCGAGTAGCCGCTCTGTTCGGCCCCGAGGCTTTCGGTCATGAGCGCGAGGACCTTCTTTCTCGCGATATGGGCGAGACGTTCGAACGAGGTCGCATACGCCCTGTCGACGTTCTGGTCGAACGTGTAGTCGGGACTGTAGACGACGATGCCGTCGGGCGTCTCGAAAGCCATGCCGACACTTCCCGGGATGGAATGGGTCGTGCGATAGAACGAGACCTTGACGCTTCCGAAAGTGAGCACCGTGTCCTTGTTGATTTCGTGGAAGGTGCGCTTCTCGACGTCTTCTTCTTCCATGGCGTCCTGCAAGAGGGCCAGGGTGAAATAGGTGCCATAGACCGGCACGTCGAATTCTTTGAGGAATTTCGGCACGGCGCCGATGTGGTCCTCGTGGCCGTGCGAGAGGAAGAGGCCTTGGATGCGTTTCCCCTTGTTCTTCAGATGTTCGTAGTCGGGGAGGATGGCGTCGACGCCGTGAAGCTCGTCGGTGGGGTATTTCAACCCCGCATCAAGGATGAAGAGGTCGTTGTCGATTTCCAGAACATACATGTTCTTGCCGTCTTCGCCGAGACCCCCGAGGGCATAGAAGTCGATTCGGGCCATGTTTCCGCCTCCTAGGCGATGCTTTTTCGCGGTTCGCGACTATTATAACACAAAGAGGCCCTCCTGCCGAAACGAAGGCGCGGTTTTTGTCAACCTTTTCCATGTGGGGCGGGCGGGGTTTGTGGTAAACTGGACGTGAGGTGAGCACCATGGTCGATTATCCCGTCCCGAAAAAAAAGCCGAGCAAACGCAAGAACGCCGCCGCGAAGAAAAGGGGCATGGCCCTCGAAAAACTCGTGGATGAGGCCAACCGCTTCTATCTCGAGCACGACAAAGCCGTCATCCACAAGAAACCCACCCCCATCCAGACGGTGCGGGTCGACTATCCGGCACGGGAGAAGGCGAAAATCACCGAGGCCTACTACCGCAAACCTTCCACGACCGATTACAACGGCATCTACCGGGGCCACTACATCGACTTCGACGTCAAGGAGACGAACCATAAGACCTCTTACGCCTTGAAGAACATCCACGACCACCAGATCGAACATCTCCGGCGCGTGCAAAAACACGGCGGTCTCGCTTTCATCCTCATCCACGTGAAAAGGGAGGACGCCTTCTTCCTCCTCCCTTTCGAGAAGCTCGAGCGCTATCTCGCCCGCGCGAAGAAGGGCCGGAAATCGATGACCTTCGCCGAGATCGCCGCCGAAGGTTTCGCGATCGACGAAGGATACCGGCCGCGTTTGGACTACCTCAAAGCGGTCGAAGCCTATCTCGAAAAAAATTGAGAGCGTCCGTGGACGCTCTCTTTTTTAACGCAATGTAGTGCCGCTTCCCACGCGTTCCGTTTTGATGGAACCACTCGAGAAGATGCGACAGTTCCGCTCCAAGACTGTGCCTTCGGGCACGACGATCCCCTTGCCGATGACGTTCAGACCGCTCGCGAGGAGGTCGGGTCGCTCCCGGTTGGGGGTGTAGTCTTCTCCCGAACCGATGACGGCGTTCTTGCCGACGACGACGTTCTTGTCGATGATCGCGCGTTCGATGCGGGCGCCCTCATGGACGGTGGTGTCGTTCAGGATCACGCTCTCTTTCACGACGGCGCCCGGCCGGATGTCGACACCGGGAGAGAGGACGCTCCGTTCCACACTGCCGGCGACGATGGAACCGTTGGCGATGAGCGCTTGATGGATCTCGGCCTTGGAGCCGACCTTCACGGCGGGCAGTTCTTCGCTCCGGGTATAGATCCGCCAGTCACGCTCATACATGTCCAAGGGGATCTTGTCGACGGTGGCCGTCAATTCCAGATTGGCGTCGAGATAGGCGTCATAGGTGCCCACATCCTTCCAGTAGTCGCGGAAGACGTGGGCATAGACCTCTCCGCCGATCAGGCCGGGGATGACATGCTTGCCGAAATCGAGGTCCTCTTGGTCCATCTCTTCCAGAACGCGCACGAGCAGGTCCGTGTCGAAGATATAGATGCCCATCGAGGCGAGATTGCTCGGGGGGTCTTCGGGCTTTTCGACGAAATCCACGATGCGGCCGTCGGCGTCCGTTTTCATGATGCCGAAGCGGCTCGCCTCCTCCCAGGGTACCTCCTGCACGGCGATGGTGAGGCGGGCGCCTTTTTCCTCGTGGGTCTTCAGCATCTTGCGATAATCCATCTTGTATACGTGGTCACCCGACAGGATGAGGACCCTTTTCGCGTTCGCGCGTTTGACGTAGCCGAGATTCTGCCGCACGGAATCGGCGGTGCCCGCATACCACTCCTTGTAGGGCTGCAAGAGCGAGAGGTTCGTGTCGCGCCTATCGAGGTCCCAGGGTTTGCCCACCCCGATGTGTTCGTTCAGGCTCAAGGGGAGATATTGGGTCAGGATGGCGATATTGTAGATGCCGGAGTTCGAGCAGTTGCTCAAGGTGAAATCGATGATACGGTATTTGCCGGCGAAGGGTACGGCGGGTTTCACCCTTTTTTCGCTCAGGATGTCGAGGCGGGAGCCTCTACCGCCGGCGAGGATGAGTGCCAATGTCTCCATCATCTTCTTCCTTTCAGTTCGGTGTAGAGTTCATGGTATTTCTGGGCGCTTTTCTCCCAGCTGAAATCCTTCTTCATGGCGCGGCGTACCATCGCTTTGAAAATGTCCTTCTTCTTATAGACCGCGAGGGCCTCTTCGAGGGTTGTCTTCAAATCCTCGGCATCGTAGTTCAAGAAGGCGAAACCTTCCCCCGTCTTCTCGTGGCGGTTGAAGGGTTCGACCGAATCCTTCAGCCCCCCGGTCTTCCTGACGATGGGCAGGGTGCCGTAGCGCATGCTGATGAGCTGGGCGAGGCCGCACGGCTCGAAGCGCGAGGGCATGAGGAAGAAATCGCTCCCGGCATAGATCTGTCTCGCGATCTTGTCGGAGAAGCCGAAATAGAGGCCGACATCGTCACGATACTCGCGTTTGAGATATTCGAAGAAGTCCTTGAGGTCGGCGTCGCCTTCGCCCAAGACGACAAGGCGCATCCGTCCCTCCTTCAAGAGCGGCGGCACGACATCCTTCAAGAGCGAGAACCCCTTCTGCTCGGCGAGGCGGCTCACGATGCCGAAGACGGGCTTGTCGGCGCTCGGCAGATGGAACATGTCGAAGAGCGCCTGTTTGTTCTCGCTTTTTCCTTTCAGATAGTTGGCGAGGTCGTATTTCTTCTTGATCGCGGGGTCGGTCTTGGGATTGAAGGTTTCCTGGTCGATGCCGTTCAAGATGCCGCGGAAGGTCTCTCTCCTCGCGGAGAGGTAGGTCTCCATGCCGTGTCCGTAATAGGCGTATGTCAGCTCGTCGGCGTAAGCCTCGCTCACCGTGGTGACAAAATCGGCCGTGACGAGAGCGGTCTTCATGAAGTTCAGCTTCTCTTCGTGGTAGAGCTCCCCCTTGTCGGGAATGTGGAGATAGGGGAGAAGGTCTTTCTCGAACACCCCCTGATAGGCGATGTTGTGGATGGTGAAGATGGTCTTCGCGTCGTGTTTCAAGCGCGGATGTGCATCGGTGTGCTTGATGATGTAGGGGATCAGACCGCACTGCCAGTCATGGAGATGGAGGATGTCGACCGTGAGGTTGAGGTCTTCGATGAGCGCGAGCACGGCCCGGTTGAAGAAGCCGTAGCGTTCACCGTCGTCGAAGTCGCCGTAGAGGTGGTCCCTCCGGCCGAAATAGAACTCGTTGTCGATGAAAAAGTAGGTCACGCCCTCTTTTTCGATGGTTTGGTAACCGGCGTACTCTTCCTTGTCGTGGACGGGGATTCTCGTCGCGCCGAGCGTCTCGATGCGGCCGTTGAAATGTTTCCGGATGGGCGCGTGTTTCGGCAGGACCACCCGCACATCATGACCGAGGTCACTCAAAACTCTCGGGAGACTGCCGAGAACATCCGCCAGTCCGCCGGTTTTCGCAAACGGGGTCGCTTCACTCCCCACAAACATGATCTTCATGGTTATCACTCCTCCTCATATCCATTATACATCAATGATGTTTTCTTCCTTTTTCGAAAACAAAAAGCCGCATGAAAACGGCTTCTCTCGACGCCTCCCGAAATACCCGGCATCATGGGCGGCGATGCCTCTCCGCCGGAAAGACACATATTTCCAAACACCCAGGACGAAGACAACAGACCCTTCTTCGCGACAGTCCCCGTGACAGGAGAAGCCACCTTTTTCCCGGGTGCGTCCGTAGAACTCGCCGATCATCCTATCCCTCCCATCACAAGAAAATTATAACATGAAAACCCGTATGGGCCAATGAAAAAGACCCGTCGCCGGGTCTTTTGTCGGATAAAACCGGGGGATGTGCGTCATTCCACAGCTTGTAGTTGTTCCCTCATCCGGATGAAGACGAGCACCCCGACCAGGAGGGTGAGCAGGATCGAGGGACCCATGTAGGTGATGTTGTAGGTGAAGGAATAGAGGGCGACCGGGGTCCCCTCCGGAGCGTATTCGCCGAAGAAGATGATGCCGGAAAGATAGTGGAAGAGAAAGCGCAAGATACCGGCCACGACGATGCCCGTGCCGAAAAGGACGACACTCTCCTTGTTCATCTTGAAAAACAAAGCGGCGAGCCCCAACACCCCGAAAGCCAGGATGTAGTCGAAAAAGATCGAGCCCCAATGCAGCACCAGCCCGCTCATGAGGAAATTGATGCCGCCGAAGATCATGCCCGCGACAATGCCGTTTTTCAACCCGAAACGGTAGGCGATGATGAAAAGCGGCAACATGGTCACATCGATGCTCCCCCCTTGGGGTTGACGCGGCAACACACGGAACACGAGTTCGATGATGACGGCGATGGCGATGAGCAGACCGGTCTCGCTGATCTGTCTGCTGGTCAGGCGATGTTCGCTCAAAGAAATCACTCCCTTGCAAAAGGGGTTTTGTCCGCGCACGGACAAAACCCCTCGGTTGATGGTTTTGGTTCCCTACGCTGGCATTACCCAGATCAGGTAGGGTCCGTCCTAGTATCAAGGACGTCTCAGCCTAGTTCTCTAAGCTCCCCGGATTTTATCGACACCGACATTGTAACAGCACCCGCGAAAAAACGCAAGCGCCTCGCGCATCAATGCAAGAACATCTGGAACTCGAGCGTGTGGCCGTCGAGGTCCTTGGCGAAGAACTGATAGATTTTGAACTCTTCGTTCAGCCTGGGTTTGGTGACGTCCTTGGCCCTGCTCTTCAGACGTTCATACATCCTTTCGACCTCGATCTTCCGCTCGAAGACAAAGGTGATGCAGCTCGATTTCGCGGGGTTCTCGGGATGATGCGTACAGAAACCGATCTTCCCGTGGCCCTTGGCGTCATAGATGAGGCACTTGCCCTGGTCCCTGTAGAGGTCGAGTCCGAGCACGTCGCCGTAGAAACGGCGCACTTCTTCGAGGTCATAGGTCTTGTAGAAATGGATGACGTCTTTCGGTTTCATCGTTTCACCTTCCTTGTGAATTCATTCCTCGATGATATCGACGATGAGCGGGGGTCTTTCGACATGTTGCTCCGTGATCGTGAATGCGCCGAGGATGGTCTTCAACTCTTCGGTGATGTCCTCTTTGTTGTTGTAGACATAGGCCAGCACGTCGTCCTTTTCGACTTTGTCGCCGACCTTCTTGTTCAAGACGACGCCGACGTCATAGTCGATGGCGTCATCCTTCTTGGCGCGGCCCGCTCCGAGCCGCATGGCCGCGAGGCCGATATCGAGCGCGTTGACCTTCTGCACATAGCCTGCCGCTTCGCTTTTCACGGCGACGATGCTGTCGGTCTTGATGAATTCGTTCAGATCGGGCATCTTGCCGCCTTGGCGTTCGACCATCGCCTTGAAGACGTCGGAGGCTTGCAGCGTCTCTGTGGATTCTCGGATCATCCGCCGCGCCGCCTCGATGTCTTCGGCGAGGTCGGCCCCTTGCAGGAGATGGGCGCCGATTTCCGTGCAGAGGCGTTGGAGGTCGTCGGGGCCGTTCCCTTGCAAAGTCTGCACGGCTTCGATGATCTCGAGCTTGTTGCCGACGGCGTGGCCGAGCGGCTGGCTCATGTCGGTGATGAAGCAGGTCACCTTCTTGCCGAAATCCTTGCCGATGCGGACCATGAGCCTCGAAAGCTCCCGGGCGTCGTCGAGCGTCTTCATGAAGGCGCCTTCGCCGATTTTCACATCGAGGACGATGACATCGGCGCCGCTGGCGAGTTTCTTGCTCATGATGGAACTGGCGATGAGCGGTATGGAAGGCACCGTTCCAGTGACGTCACGGAGCGCATAGAGGGCCTTGTCCGCGGGCGCCAAAGAAGCGGTCTGGCCGGCGATGGCGATGCCGAGGTCGTTGACCTGGTCCAAGAAGTCGGCCGTCGAAAGCGAGATGTTGAAGCCCTCGATGCTCTCGAGTTTGTCGAGGGTGCCGCCCGTGTGACCGAGACCGCGCCCGGACAGTTTGGCGAACTTGGCGCCGCACGCCGCCACCAGGGGGCCGAGGACCAAAGTGGTCTTGTCGCCGACACCGCCTGTGGAGTGCTTGTCGACTTTCTTCCCCTCGATGGAAGAGAGGTCGATCGTCTCCCCGCTGTCGAGCAGAGCTTCGGAGAGGCGGCAGGACTCCTCTTCGCTCATGCCGTTGAAATAGATCGCCATGAGGAGCGAAGACATCTGATAGTCGGGAATGTCGTCCTTCGTGTAGCCTTCCACAAAGAAATCGATCTCTTCTTTCGAGAGTTCATGTCCGTCCCGTTTCTTCTCGATGATGTCGACCATGCGCATGTGCATCACTCTCCTTTATCCATTATCATACCATAAAAGCGTTTTTTCCACATCCAGTGTCTACTCCTCCTCCGCGGCGAAGGTGTCGAGTCGCTGCTGGATGGTCTCGCGGACGACGGTCGAGACCTCTTGCGAGGTCTTGCCCGCGAAGAAGTCGGGCGCGATGGGCGGATGGAAATGGATGCGCGCCCGCTGCGCCACAAAAGGCCACCCCTTCCAGGCCTTGTGCATGTCGTACACACAGGCCACGACGAGGGGGGCGCCCGGTTTCATGGCCAGTTTGAAGGAACCGGCCTTGAAGGGGATCATCTCGTTCTTCCCGCTGCGGTGCCCTTCGGGATAGACCATCACCGTGGCCCCGCGCTTGTACATCTTGATGCCGTCGATGATGGCTTTCGCCGCGGCGCGGTCGCGCTCCCTCTCGATGGGCACGTTGCCGAGGAGGCGTATCATCCTGCCGACCACGGGCCAACGGAAGAGCTCCCGCTTGGCGATGAAAATGAGGGGACGGTCGGAGAGGATCGTCTTGAAGGCGAGGATGTCGAAAAGCGTCTGGTGGTTCGAGGCCAGGATGAAGGGCTCGTTCGGAATGTTCTCCTTGCCCGTCACCGTGATCTTCAGCCGGACGACGCGGAGGATGCCCCGCATGACGCTGTTGGCGAAATTGTGGTGGCGCATGTCGAAGGGGTCGGCACGTTGCACATGGATGCGGCCGTAGACATAGACGATGAGCGCCATGACGAGGAAACTCGCCAAAAACCCCGGTACAAGCGCGACGAACCAGAGGATGACACTGACCAATGTCAGGCTCAAGGCGTCGAAAAGGAAGATGAAAAGCCCGGTGAAGAGGACATAGAGGATGAAAAAGAGCGCGGTGGCCATCTCAATCCCCCCTCTTTCTTGCATAGACGGCGAATGTCAAAGGTCCCTTTTTTTCTTTCGACAGCGTTTCGAAGTCCGCTTTATCATAGGCGGGGAAGGTGACATCCCCCTCGTGAGAAGCGGCGATATGGGTGACATAGAGCTTGTCGGCATAGGGCAAAGCGGCGGCATAGACGCTCTTTCCCCCGATGACGAAGAGCGTCTCCTCTTCGGGAAAGCCTTCGAGATAGCTCGAAAGGTCGCGGATCACGCGGATCCCTTCCGTCTGCGGGAGTGTCCGCGAGAGGACGATGTTCTCCCTTTGCGGAAGGGGCCTCCCGAGTTTCTCCACGATGGACTCGTAGGTCTTTCTGCCCATGAGCACCTTGTGTCCGCGGGTCGTCCGCTTGAAATAGGCGAGGTCCTCGGGATAGTGCCAGGGGAGGTCGTTCTCTTTGCCGATGGTGTTGTTCTCGTCCATGGCGACGATCAAAGCGATCATACGCTCACCTCCGCGCGAATCGCAGGATGGGGGTCGTAGTCTTCGAGCTTGATGTCGGCGAAGGTGTAGTCGAAGAGACTCTTCACCGGTGCCAACACCACCCGCGGTAAGGGCCGGGGCTTTCTCGCGAGCTGCTTCTTCACTTGTTCGCGGTGGTTGTTGTAGATGTGGGCGTCGCCGATCGTGTGGATGAACTCATGGGGCTCAAGCCCCAGGGTCTTTGCCACCATCATCGTCAAAAGGGCGTAGCTCGCGATATTGAACGGGACGCCCAGGAAAGCGTCGGCGCTCCGTTGATAGAGTTGGCAGGAGAGCTTGCCGTCATTGATGTAGAACTGATACATCATATGGCAAGGGGGCAGGGCCATCTCGTCGAGGACGGCGGGGTTCCAGCTGTTCACGACGAGGCGGCGCGAGGAAGGGTCCTTTTTCATCGTCTCGATGACGGCCTGCAACTGGTCGATTTCTCCCACACCGCCGGAAAAGGCGCGCCACTGCTTGCCGTAAACGGGACCGAGATCACCGTGCTTTTCGGCGAAATCGGCATCCTCTCGCACTTTCGCCGCGAACTCGGCAAGACTCTCACCGGCATAGTCGGAACTCTTCTTGAACCGCTCATACGGCCATTCGTTCCAGATCCGGACCCCGTTTTTCACAAGATAACGGATGTTCGTGTCCCCGCTTATGAACCAAAGCAGCTCATGGACGATTGAAGGGAAATGGACGCGTTTCGTGGTCAGAAGCGGGAACCCCTCGCCGAGGTCGAAACGCATCTGGTAGCCGAAAGTGGAAATCGTGCCGGTTCCCGTGCGGTCGTCTTTGGCGGCGCCGTGCTCCAGGATATGGTTCAAAAAAGCGAGGTACTTCTCCACAGCCATCATCCTTTCTGTCGCCATTATAGCACAACCGCCCGCAAGTTTCTTAAAACAACTCCCAAAAGAAAAAACGCTTGCGCGTTTTTTCAGGCTTCCGGCTTTTCGAAATCCTTCTTGGCGCTGATGAAACTCACTTTCTCGGCGATCACTTCCGGATAGCTGAAGGATTTCTCCTTGTCGATCTCGTAGATCCGCTGCTGGAGTCTTCCCTTGACGCCGATGGTCATCCCCTTCTTGCAGTGGTTCACCGTGTTCTCGGCGATGCCGCTCCAGAGCGTGCATTTGATGAAGTCCGTCTCATAGGTACCGCTCTGGGCGCTCTTGAAGCTCCGCTGGAGCGCGAGGGTGACCGTCGCCACCTTCTTGCCGCTATCGAGGGTTCTCAGTTCGGGGTCATAGACCAGCCTGCCGACCAGGACGACCTGGTTCACCATGTCGTTTCCTCCCTTTTTGCCCCGAGGATACCAGTTCCTCTCCCCGGCGTCACCTCTCCTTGGCGCCCCCTTTTGCGAAAACAAGCGGGGCTGCGCGCGAGAGGCGGGGTCTTCTCAGAAAAAAAGCGGGAGATTTTCCCGCTGTTTTCCGTTTGTGCGTCCAGGCGTCGGCCAATGCGGAATTTCAACTTTTGAAGATCTTGCGGTTCAGTTTCAGTTCGTCGACGATCTCCCCGATGATGTCGACATCCCTTCTGAAAGTCTCGATGAGGTCCTTGTTCAAGGGGGCGAAGAGTTTCAGGCTGAAGGTGTCTTTGAAATTGTTGATGGCGAAATAGAGTTTACTGTCGATGAAGGAGAAGCTGAGCAGGCCGGGGTGGTTCCTTTCGAGCCGCATCAGGGCTTCCATGAAATGGGGCGTGAGGATGTAATAGGCGGTATGGGGGTTCGTGGCGAACGTCCGGAACTTCTCGTTGAACTGGATGCTCTCCATCTTCACCTTCTTGTAGGGGCGCCGGGTGGTCGGGGCGGTGTCTTCGAGGACTTGCAGGACCCCTTCGAAACGCTTGTTGAAGTCGAAGACGAAAAGGCGGCCCCGGAAATAGGTGTGATAGTAGGTCCGCGTGCCGTGGCGGCCATGTTGCACCCGGCGCTCTTTCAGTTCGAGATCGCTCGAGACGAAAGCGACGCCGTCGATGGAGCCGGAAAGGAAGTCCTCGCTTTTGAAGCGGTCGGCCTGCCGCAAGAACTCGGACTCGTAGGCCTGTTTCATCGAGAGGCCGTTCTTATGGTCATAGTGGCAGTTGTCGATCCATTCCTTGAGCGTCCGCTTCAAGAAACGCCCTTTGAAATCCTCCTCGAGCTGGGTGAACGCGGCATAGCCGAAGAACATGAAGAGCGCGCCGATGATGCCCATGGGCAGAGCGACGACCCCGAATTCGAAGAACACGAACAAAAGCAAAGCCGCGATGAGCAGGACGCCGCCGAGAAGGACCGCGACTTCGATTCTTGTCTTCCGTTTTTGGAACTTGGCGAGACGTTTTTCCATGCTGACCACCCTTTTGCTTCTTTGCGGTTGTTTCCATTATACGCGAAAACGGGGTCTTTGTGAATCAACGACCCGGTTTTTCGGGCCTGGCGATGAAACGGCTGACATGTTCCCTGCGGATCGTTTCCCGGAGGGCGAGCACCTCCGCTTTGGTTATGGAACGGGCGATCGCGAGCATGTCGTAGTAGGAAACGCCGTGGCGGATGTATTCCCCGTATTGGTGGGCCAGGGTCTCGAGATTGTCGAGCGACTGGATGAAGCCGCCGTAGAGTTGCCGTTTGACCCGGAGGAAGTCCTCGTCGGCGATGTCCTTTTCCAAAAGCCCGGCCAGCTCGGCGAGGATCCGCTCCTCGAAGGCGGAGAACGCTTCGGTCTCCGTGCCGATGAGGGCATGCGCATAGGTTTCGCCGAAGACGAGGTCGACACCGTATGAATCGTTGATCACGCCTTTGTCGAGGAGCTCCTCGTGGACATCGCCCGTCTTGCCGAACACGATGTCGAAAAGGATGGCATAGGCGATGCGGCGCCGGAGCCTCTCTGCGAAGGGCGCGGATTGCGAGAGCGGGAGCTTGATGCCGAAAAGGACGCTCGGGATCATGATGTCGAGCTCTTCTGTCGTCCTTTCCGTCTCCACCCTGTCGGGCTCGGCCGTATCGAAGGGCAGGGGCCCGGCATCGGTCTTCTCGGGGAGGGCGACCGTTTTCTCCAGGTGGTCGCGCAGACGGGCGGCGTCGATATCGCCGACGATGACCATCACCGCCTGCTCGGGCTTGTAGAAGGCCTTGTGGATGTCATAGAGGCTTTCCGCGTCCATCGACCGGATGGACTCTTCGGTACCGAGGATGTCGTCTTTCAGCGGGTGATGCCGATACATCGCCGCCATGAGCCCCCGGTATTGCGTGTAATAGGGGTCGTCCTTGTGGCTGGCGAGTTCCTCGAGGATGACGTTTTGTTCGCGTTGTACGCCCGTGGATGTGAACTCGGGAAAGAAGAACATCTCGCAAAGACGGGTCACGTTCGTATACAGTACGTCTGTCGCGTGAAAGAGATAGGTCGTCCGGTGATGATCGGTGAACGCGTTGATATCGGCGCCCTCGAGGGAAAAATCCTCGCTGACGTCGCGGCCGCCCTTCTCGAAGACTTTGTGTTCGAGAAAATGGGCCGCGCCGGGCGGTACGGACCGGCTTCGGCCGTCTTTATCGCGGAAGCGGGTATGGACGGAGCCCAGTGGAGCCGAGAGCGTCACATAGGCCTTGGAATAGGAGGGCTTTTGGATGATGTGGACGGGGAGCCGCTCTTGCAGGCGGAAATGGTGCACCACTTCCCGGAAGTCGTCATAGCGCTTCTCATCCATTGTCTTCACCTCCCAGGGTGAAGGTGAAGATGAACCGGCTCGCCGCAGCGATGCGCGCGATGTCTTCCTTTTGTACGGAACGGATGGAGGCGATGGTCTCCTCTTCATCCAGGGGGGCGCCGAGGAGCTCATGACGGAGGGCGAGGGCTGAAAGCCCCGCCGGGGAGTCGAAGGTCTGCTTGACGGAGCGGACGAGATGGTTTTTCGCCCGCTCGAGGTCGGCAGCGGGAAACTTTCCCGCCCGCAGGCTCGAAAGCGCCTCCTCGACGCGTTCTTTCGCCTTTTGCACACTGTCCTTCTTCATCGCCGAATGCACGGTGGCGAGGCCGTAAAAGGGAAGATAGCGGGAGGAGATGTGATAGGCCAGCGAGTCCTCGATGCGGACGCGGCGGAACAGGAGGGATTCGGAGCCCTCGCCGAAGAGGGTGTTCATGACCAAGGCCGCATGATAGTCCTTCTCCCCATAATGGATGCCCGTGGAGAGCGTCATGAAGAGACGCTCCTGTTGGAGGCGCATCGTCTCGCGGATCCCTTCCCGGGGCGCAAAGGGGCGTTTTTCGAAAAAACGCGCGGGGAGTTCACGCTCGGTCGCGAAAGGGAGCTTCTCCTTGACGAGCGCATGGGTCTTCTCGACATCGATGTCTCCGACGACGCCGACGAGGATGCCGTTGCGACCGAGCATCCCGGCATGTGTCTTCTCGATGTCGCCCATGGTGACGGCCTCGATCCGCTCGGGCTCCCCCATGGCGTGCGCCCGGGCGGGGTGTTCGTAAAAGAGGTGGTCGTGATAGCGTTTCACCGCATAGCGGTCCTTGTCGGCGTATTCGGCGCGGAAATGGTCGGCGAGGAATCGTTTCTCCTCGCGGAGCGTCTTCTCGTCGAAAGCGGGATCGAAGAGCATCTCCCGAAGCAGTGTGAGCGCTTCGGCCAACAGTTCCTCCCCGTTGGCATAGAAAGGGTTGATGAGGTGCAGGGTGAACTGGTTCACGTGCACGTTTCCCATCTTGAAAGAATGCGCCGAAAGGCTCGTGTCATAGAGGCTTTCGAGATGTTTCTCCAAGGCGCGGCGCGTCGGATGCGTGCGGGTTCTCGCCTTGAGCATGGAGAGGGCGAGATGCCTTTTTGTGGCGGTCGCGACATCGAGGTCGTCGAAAAACCGGACGGCGACCTGCATGGTCTTGAACTGTCCGGTTTCGACGTACTGGTGGACGGTCTTTCCTTCCTTCTTGGTCGTGAGGTTCATGTTGTCGCCTCCGAAACGGATGCAAAGAGCGGTCTCATGCGAGTCTGAGCGCGATCTCCATCATCTTGGTGAAGGACTTCTGCCGCTCTTCGGGACTCGTCGCCTCTTTGGTGACGAGGGAATCCGAGACCGTGAGGAGCGCGGCCGCCCGTTTGCCCGTCACGCGGGCGTTGTGGAAGAGGGCGAAAGCTTCCATCTCGACGGCGATGGCGCCCTTCTCGTCGCGGATCTTCTTGTAGTCGTCGAAGTTCTCGCGATAGAAGACGTCCGACGAATGGATGACGCCTTTCCGCAAAGGGGTGCCGAGGTCCTTGGCGATGGACTCGATTTGTTCGTTGAGTTCCCGGTCGGGATAGGTGTACTCGCCCTCGTGACCGCCTTGCACCCGGGCGTAGGTCGACTCGCTGTAGGCCTTTTCGGTGAGCAGCACGTCGTAGAGGTCGACCTCGTCGGTGTAGGCGCCGCAGGAGCCGATGCGCACGATGTTCTCGACATCGAAGAACTTGAAGAGTTCATAGGAATAGATGCCGATCGAGGGCATGCCCATACCGCTGCCCATGACGCTGATCCTCTTGCCTTGGAAGGTGCCCGTGTAGCCGAACATGTTGCGGACGGTGTTGAACTGCTCGACATCATCGAGATAGGTCTCGGCCACATATTTCGCCCGTAGGGGGTCACCGGGCATGAGAACGGTCTTCGCGATGTCTTTCTTTTCTGCTTTGATGTGCGGAGTGCTCATGGATCTACCTCCTCAATAATCTTCTTTCGACGTCTCGCCCTTGACGAGCTGGACGCCGCTGCTCGTACCGATGCGGGTGGCGCCCGCCTCGACCATCTTTTCGAGGTCCTCGCGGGTCTTCACCCCGCCGCTCGCTTTGACTTCCTTGTCGCCGGCGGCTTCCTTCATGATGCGGACGTGTCCGACTTCGGCGCCGCCGGTGCCGAAACCGGTGCTCGTCTTGACGAAATCGGCGCCGCCTTTCACCGCCGCTTCCGCGGAACGGCGGATCTCTTCGTCCGTGAGATAGCAGGTCTCGAGGATCACTTTCAGGGTGCGGCGCTCGCATTCTTCCTTGATGGCCCGCACCTCTTTCTCGACGAGGTCGTAGCGACCCTCCTTCGCCCAGGCGATGTTTTGGACCATGTCGATCTCATGGGCGCCGTTCTTGAGCGCGTCGCGGGTCTCGAAGACTTTCGTGGTCGTGGTCGAGGCGCCGAGCGGGAACCCGACCACGGTACAGACGAGCACGTCGGTCTTCTTCAGACTCTCGGCCGCATAGGACACCCATACGGGATTCACGCACACGCTTTTGAAATTGTGCTCGATCGCCTCTTCCAAGAGCCGGTCGATGACTTCCTTCGTTCCGAACGGTTTCAAGTGGGTATGGTCGATCATACGGGCGATTTCCATGCTTGTTCAATCCTCCTGAAAAGTTTTAGATAGAGTCTTATGAGCGGGCCGGCGAGGAAGACGATGATGATCGTGCCGAAATAGAGCGAGCCGAGATCCCCCCTGAAAAGGCCGGTCAAGAGCACACCGATCGTGACGGGGGCGGCCTCCATGAGGATACGGACGAGAACGAGGTTCTTGGTCCTGAACAGCTTCATCAACAACAACATCAACTCCTCGAAGACACCCGCGGGAAAGCGGGAGATGACAAGGAGCGCGGCGCCGAGGGGGATGGTGAAAAGACCGGTGAGGAACACCGCGAGCCGGTTGAGGCCGTTCGGTTCGAAACCGGAGAAGACGACGAGGTTGAAGAAGTCGATGAATATCCCCACGAGGATGATCGGCACGGCCATGAAGAAATAGCGCACCTGGCGGCGCATGATGATGATGAAGGCCGTGATGACGAGCGTCACGACGATCGCCGCGGTTCCCACCGTCAGGGGTGTCACGGCATCGAGCGCCACATAGAGGGTGTCCCAGGGGCTCGTGCCGAGGTCGCTCCGGATCACCCAGACGACCCCGAAAGCGACGGCGAGACTGCCGAAGAGATAGGTCGAGACGTCAAATATCGTTCTTGCGCGTGTGTTCTGTTTGCGAGTGTTCTGTTTTTGGTTCATAGACGATTCCTTTCAACCAGCGTAATTGCATCGCGAGCAGGGGGGCGATGAGAACGGCGAGCACCAGGCTGCCGAAGTTGACCGCACCGAAACGGATTCCGGCGGAAAAACCGAGGCCGATCGCCAACAGGATCGCGAACAGTTCGTTCGCGAGGCGGACCGGGGTGACGCTCTTCGTCCGGAAAAGGTCCATGAAGAAGAGCATGACCTCGTCGAAGACCATGGCGGGATAGCCGCTCACGATGATGAGGGCGAGACCGAGCGTCAGCACGAAGGTCCCGAAAACATAGAGGAAGGCGTTCAATACGAAGGGGTTTTCCATGAGCCTGCCCGCCAAGAGTTGCGCGTCCCAGAGGTCCAACGATACGCGGATGCCGTAGATCGGGACCAGAACGAAGAGGAAGCGCCATTTTCTCCGGACAGCGATGACGAAGGCCAACACCGTGCTGTTCACGATGAAACTCGCCCACCCGAGGGAGATGTCGAGAAGCCGGCTCAAATTGTAGGTCACGGCATCCCAGGGGCCGGCACCGAGGTCGCTTCTGATGATGAGGACCACGCCGGCGCCGGTGACGAAAAACCCCAAAAGATACATCAGCAGCCGGATCGGGGTGTTGCGGAAGAAGGCCCTTCTCATGCTATCATCGCCATTATGACGTATTGTTCGCCGCTCTTTTCATTCTACTCCAGATGCCAAGAAAAATCAACGTCGCTGCATCTTGGCGAGCACGCCCTCGCAGCGCGGACAGACATCCTCGTCATTCGTCTCGCCGATCTTCCAACACCGCGCGCATTTTTCGCCTTGGACCTTTTCGACATCCAACGTGAGCGTGTCGTGTCGGTAAGCGCCCTCGCCTTCGGTGGCGATTTCAGCTTCGCTCACGATGAAGAGCCGCTCGAGGTCGTCGACGCTTTGCAAGAGCGCTTCTTCGTCCTCAGTGGGATAGAGGACGATGCGGGCCTCGAGGCTGCCGCCGATCTTCTTTTCGTTGCGGGCGTCCTCGAGAGATTTCAAAACCTTGTCGCGAAGCGCCATGAAGGCGTCATACTTGTCCTTGAGAGCGGTGTCGACAGAGTGGGCGCGGCGGGGCATGTCTTCGAGATAGACGCTCGCTTCCGCCTTGCCCGGGAAGTGCTGATAGGCCTCTTCGGTCGTGTGGGGGATGATGGGCGTGAGCAAACGCAAAAGGGCCGAAAGCGAGCGGTGCACGACCGTGAGGGCGGAACGGCGTCGTGCGTCTTTTTCTTCCTCGATATAGACGATGTCCTTGATGATGTCGAGATAGAAGGCGGAGAGGTCGTTCGTCACGAACCGGTTGACGATCCGCATGACATCATCGAACATGTAGCGGTCGTAATAGCTCTCGGCATCTTCGACCAGGTCGTCGAGTTTCTGCAGGAGGTAGCGGTCGAGCTCGCCCATGTCCTCATAGGCCACGCCGTCTTTCACGATGGTGAAGCCATCGAGCACACCGAGCATGAATCGGAAGGTGTTGCGGATCTTGCGGTAGTTCTCGGCGATCTGTTTCATCATCTTGTCGCTGATGCGCACATCCGCCTGATAGTCCACCGAAGCGACCCAGAGGCGCAAGATGTCCGCCCCGAGTTCGTCCATGACCTTCAGGGGGTTGACGACGTTGCCCAGCGACTTCGACATCTTCCGCCCTTCGGCGTCGACGACGAAACCGTGGGTGAGGCAGGTCTTGTAGGGACTCTCGCCGCGGGAAGCCACGGCGGTCGAGAGCGAGCTGTTGAACCAGCCGCGGTATTGGTCGCTCCCTTCGAGATAGAGGTCGGCGGGGAAGGGGAGGCCCTTGTCCGTCATGCCGCCCTTGTGCGAGGTTCCCGAGTCGAACCAGACATCGAGGATGTCGGTCTCTTTGGTGAACCGGCCGTTCGGGCTCTTTTCACTCGAGAAGCCTTCGGGCAGGAGGTCTTTCGCGTCCCATTCGAACCAGATGTTGGAGCCGTGCTCGCCGAAAAGGCGCGCCACATGGCGGATGATGTCGGCATCGAGGATCGCTTCTCCGTTCTCGTGATAGAAGACGGGGATGGGCACGCCCCAGGCTCGCTGGCGGCTGATGCACCACGATTCGCGGTCCTTGATCATGTTCACCATGCGGACCTTGCCCCAGGAAGGGATCCATTCGATGCGTTCGACCTCCCGCAAGAGGTCCTCCTTCAGACTCTCCACCGAAGCGAACCATTGGTCCGTCGCCCGGAAGATGACGGGCTTCTTCGTCCGCCAGTCATGCGGATAGCTGTGCTCGATCCATTCCATCTTCAAAAGATGGCCCGTCTCTTCTAAGTCTTTCACGACCTCTTTCGAACATTTCTCCACGAACATGCCCTCATAACGGCCCGACTCTTTCGTCATGTGTCCTTGCTCGTCGACGGGGCAGAAGACTTCCAAGCCTTCCTTCTGCCCGATGAGGAAGTCGTCCTCACCGTGTCCCGGCGCGATGTGGACGAGCCCGGTGCCGCTTTCCACGGTCACATGATGACCGGAGACGATCGGGCTCACCCTCTCATAGAGGGGGTGCTTGTAGGTGAGGCCGATGAGCTCTTTCCCTTTGACATGGCGGATGGTCCGCATGGCTTCGAAGCCGAGCTTTTCCTTGATATCGGCTTCCAGCGCCGCCGCGAAGACATAGGTCTCGCCGTCTGCTTCGGAAAAGACATAGTCGATCTCCTCGCTCACGGCGGTGGCGAGGTTGGCGGGGATGGTCCAGGGGGTCGTCGTCCAGGCGAGGAACTTGAAACCCTTCTCGAAGGGTCCCGTGTCCACGGCGTCGAAGGTGAAATAGATCGAGGGCGAGCGCTTGTCGGCGTATTCGATCTCGGCCTCGGCGAGGGCCGTCTCGCTCGAGGGGGACCAATAGACCGGTTTCAGCCCCTTGAAGACGAGGCCTTTCTCGACCATGTCGGCGAATATCTCGAGTTCCGAGGCCTCATAGTGTTTGTCGAGGGTGAGATAGGGGTCTTCCCATTCGCCCAGGATGCCGATGCGTTTGAACTGGGCGCGCTGGTTGACGACCTGTCCGAGCGCATAATCTTCACATTTCTTGCGGAATTCCGCGATGGTGAGACGCTTGCGGTCGACACCCTCGTTCTTGGTGAGCGCGCTCTCGATGGGCAGTCCGTGGGTGTCCCAGCCCGGCACATACCGGGT
This sequence comes from Mollicutes bacterium, assembly GCA_003551455.1. The sequence continues at coordinate 19,446 of PUMR01000079.1, forward strand.
GTGGTAGCCCTGCATGCTCCTCATACGGACGACGATGTCTTTCAAGGCCTTGTTCATGGCGGTGCCGATGTGGATGTCGCCGTTGGCATAGGGCGGCCCGTCGGGGAGGGTGAAGGTCTTCTTGCCCTCGTTCTTGGCGAGGCGTTTCTCATAGATCTTGTTCTCTTCCCAGAATTCCTGCTGGATGGGCTCCCTCTTGCCCAGGTTCCCCCGCATGGGAAAAGCCGTCTTGGGCATGTGGAGCGTGTCTTTGTAGTCTTTCATCGCGATTCCTCCTTTGTATGAAAAAAAGCAACCACCTGAAGGACGGACGTTCGTGTCCGCGGTGCCACCTTCATTCCGGTTGCCCAGCTCTCGGGATGCATAACGCCTTCCGGCGGAGGGCCCTCTTCGAACCCCCATCTCCACGGTGATATTCCCGGGGCCTTTGTCCAAGTTCGCAGCGACCACTTGGTCTCTTTCACAAAGGGTTCCGGTAACGTGTCCGCTTCAGAGATGTTCAGATATCTTCGTTGATGTCATTATAATGCCCGGTGGGTGAAATTGCAAGCCTCGTCAAAGCGAAGCGACGAACTCCGCGAAAGCGAAGAGTCCGAAACGATAGATCAAAAAGCCCACGATCGGGGTGAAGTCCATGCCCCCCAATACGAGAATACCCCGGAAGAAACGCATGTAGGGGTCGGCGAGCCGATGCAGCGTATAATAGAAACGGCTTTCGCGGATGGTGGGGAACCATGAAAGCAGGATGTAGGCGATGAGGACGAAAAAATAGACCTCGAGCACGATGAGCAATATCGAAAGGAATGATGCGAGCATGAAGGACTACTCCTTGTATTTCTTGATGAAGGAACGGAGACTCTTGTCTTTCAGATCCTTTTTCGTGGCAAAAGCGAAAATCTTCTCCCGGATGACCTCGACATCGCCGTCGAGAGCATAGACGACGCCGGAGAGGAAGATGATGAAACGGTTGCTCTCGACGGTGTCGAAATCCTCGAAGTTCAAGATGAGCGGCTTCCTGTAGAGAAGCTTGTCGGCGAGGGCAAAAACGTCGACCTCCTCGTCGACCTTGATGAATTCGGTGCGTTCGTAGGCGTTCTGTTTATCCTTCTTCCTTTTCATCGAATGCCTCCCTCAAGAGGATGCGGCCGAGCCGGAGGATGGTGGCGCCTTCGGCGAGCGCGAGCTCGTAGTCACCGCTCATGCCCATCGAGAGCTCTCGGACTTCGGGGTGTTTCTTTCGCGCTTCATCACGCAAACGGCGCAACTTGGCGAATTGTGCGCGGATGCGGTCTTCGTCGTCAGTCAGTTCCGCCATGCCCATGAGCCCCCGCACGCGGATTTTCGTGAACGGAACGAGATAATCCAAAAAGGCGAAAAGCTCTTCCGGGGGGACGCCGTGCTTTTGCCTTTCGGCCGAGATGTTCACCTGCACGAGACAATCCAAGGGCTCATGACGCCGTTTTTCGATCTCTTTGGCGAGTTTGGCGCGGTCGAGACTCTGCAGGCAGTCGATACGGTTGATGAGCTTTTTGACTTTCTTGGTCTGGAGCGTACCGAGGAAGTGGCGGCGGAAGGAGAGGTCTTCGAGTTGCGGCGCCTTTTTCAGGAAGTGTTCCACGCGGCTTTCGCCGAAATCGCGGATGCCGGCTTTGTGGAACGTGCGGATGCCCTCGGCATCCAGGTATTTCGAAGCCATGACGACGGAGATCCCCTCGAGGCGGAGGAGTCTTTCCAAGAGCGGTCTGTTCATGCGGGTCACTTGAAGCGGGTCTTGAGCCAGGAAGGGATGTTCTCTTTTTTCGGTTCTTTCTCGTCTTCTTCCTTCGGCGCTTCTTCGTCTTTTCCCCGCTTCTTCTTGGCGGCCTTCTTCGCGGGCTTCTTCGGGCTCTTCCCTTGGGGTTTCGGGGAATATTCGGTCTCGACGTATTCACTCTCGCCGAGCTGGTCGATCTCGATCTTCTTCTTCTCGTCGAAGCCGGTGGCGATGACGGTGACGATGACCTCTTCTTCGAGGTCCTCGTTGATGGTCGCTCCGTGGATGATGTTGATTTCGGTGGAACTGGCGGCCTGGATAGCCTCGA
>PUMR01000067.1 GCA_003551455.1 Mollicutes bacterium
CGAGACTCTCCATCTTTTGCTCGAGAAGCTGGAAATGCTCTTCGAGGTCGTTGACGGCTTCCAGACTCCTCGTGTCGGCTTCTGTCGATTCATCGACCATCTTGATGAAGGCCAGTTCCAGATGCAGTTTGCCCCGGGTCGCGAACCGCATGTTCTGCTTGGCCTCCGATAGGATATCGATATAGTGGTAGACCATCGGGTTGGAAAGAGAGTCCTTGAGGCTTTCGAACTGTTCCCGGGTCTGGTAGCGCTTTTGCGGTTCGGCATCGGTGTTTTTCATGATAAGGACATCTCTGTAGAACGTCAACAAGTCGTCGACGATCCGCTGACTCTCCTTTCCCTCCTCGAGGAGGCGTTCCAAAGTGTTCAAGGCTTTGACGACATCTTTCGCCCGCACGGCATCGGCGACATCCATGACGGCCTCCTCGGCCACGGAACCGCGGATGGCATGCACGTCGTCGGTGGTGATGGTCCCCTCACTATAGGAGACGACCTGGTCGAGGAGGCTGATGGCGTCTCTCATACCGCCTTCCGCCGCTTCGGCGATGAGTTCGAGGGCTTCGTCATCGCAATCGAACCCCTCTTTATTGGTGATTTCCTCGAGACGGGCGAGAATTTCCGCTTTCTGTATTCCCCGGAAATCGAATCGTTGACAACGGGAGTGGATGGTCGAGGGAATTTTGTGCGGCTCTGTCGTGGCGAGAATGAATATCACATGTTTCGGGGGCTCTTCCAATGTCTTCAACAGCGCGTTGAATGCGCCGATGGAAAGCATGTGGACCTCGTCGATGATATAGACCTTGTATTTTCCCAAGCCCGGCAGGTATTTCACCTTGTCCCGGAGTTCGCGAATTTCATCGACGCCGTTGTTGCTGGCGGCATCGATCTCGATGACATCGTTCACGGCGTTCTTGTCGATGCTCTTGCATATGTCACAACGGTTGCAAGGGTTCTCCGTCGGCGCGTTTTCACAGTTGACACCCTTGGCGATGATTTTCGCCACACTCGTCTTTCCTGTCCCGCGTGGACCGCTGAACAAATACGCATGCGAAAGCTTGCCCTGTTTCAGCGCGTTCTTGAATGTCCTTGTGATGTGTTCCTGACCGGCGACCTCATCGAAATCTTTGGGCCGGTAGGTCCTGTAGAGCGCCTTGTAAGCCATCATGAACACCTCGTTTGGAAGCTACCCTCAAAGGCCCCGGAAGGTTCTTACTGGCGTGGAAGGTGTACATATGAAAATGAGAACGCAACCCGGGCCGCTCATACCGTATTATACTATAAAAAAGGGGATTATGATATAATCATTTTGGGTGATAGGCATGGAAAAAGACACGATTGCCGCCATTTCGACGGCTTTGGGAAAAAGCGCGATAAATATTGTGAGAATGAGTGGCGATGAAGCGCTCTCCATCGCCAAGAGCGTCTTCAGGGGGAAGGATCCGGAAAAGACGCCCTCGCACACCATTCGCTACGGCAAGATCGTCGACGATGACGAGATATTGGACGAGGTGCTTTTGAGTGTCTTCAAAGCTCCGAAGACGTTCACCCGGGAAGACATGGTGGAAATCAACTGCCACGGCGGCGCTTATGTCTCCAAAAAAATCCTGGAGTTGGTCCTTTCCAAAGGCGCGCGACTCGCACGCCCCGGTGAATTCACGGAAAGAGCCTTTTTGAACGGACGGATCGACCTCACCCGGGCGGAGAGCGTCATGGACATCGTCGAGGCGAGAAGCGACTACGGTCTCGCTCTCGCGAACAAAGGGCTCGACGGCAGGATTTATGAACTTGTCGTCAGTCTCCGCGAACGCCTTATGGACATCATCGCCCATATCGAGGTCCATATCGACTATCCCGAATACGACGATGTGGAAGAGCTCACCACGGGTGTTTTGTTACCCCGACTCGAGACATTGCGTGATGACATGCGGAGCCTTCTCGACAAGGCCTCTGTGGGAAGGGTCCTGAGAGAGGGTGTGAAGACGGCGATCATCGGCCGTCCCAATGTCGGCAAATCGAGCATCCTGAATGCGCTGCTCAAAGAGGACAAGGCTATCGTCACAGAAATCCACGGCACCACTCGTGATGTCGTCGAAGGGGAGATGAACATCGGCGGTGTGGTCTTGAAACTCTTCGACACCGCGGGCATCCGGGATTCCGACGACCTCATCGAGAGAATCGGCATCGAGAAGACAGAACGGATCATCGAAGAGGCGGAACTGATCCTCTATGTCCTCAACAACAACGAGCCCTTGAGCAAGGATGACGAAAAACTCCTCGAGATGACCGAGCACAAGAAGAGGATCGTCATCATCAACAAGATCGATCTCGAGAGCAAGATCGACCGGGATTTTCCCGACAGCGTCCAGGTGAGCGCGCTCAAGGGAACGAACATCGACGAGCTCGAAGCGAAGATCCGCGAGCTGTTCTTGCATGAAGATTTCGATGTCGCCAGCGAGACCTACCTCTCGAACGCCAGACACATCGCCAAGATGCGGCAAGCGGAAAGCATGCTCGCCGATGCCGTGCGGGCCGCGGAAGAACTGACGCCCGTCGATCTCGTGGTGGTGGATGTGCGAAACGCGTGGGAAGCCCTGGGCGACATCATCGGTGCCAACAAGGACACGGCTCTTCTTGACGAGCTCTTCTCCAAGTTCTGTCTGGGAAAATGACTACTCATCGTCGAAACGCCGTTTTCTGCCGTTCTTCTCCCAGCCGAGCACATAGTCGAGATTGACGTTGTCGGCGGCGCGGAAGACACATTTTTCCACATCCTTGTTCTCTCTCTTCAAATCGGATAGAATGCGTTTCATCTCTTCCCGTTTGGAATCGTTCTGCTCCTCTCCGAGCGGGCAGGCACAATCCAGAGTCTCCAATCCGTGACGTCGCATGAGTTTCTCGATCTCATTTTCGCGCACAAAATAGAGCGGGCGGATGAGGTGCATGCCAGCATAGTTTTTCGAAGCCACTTTCGGAAGCATCGTCTTGAACGTGCCCGAGTAGAACAGGTTCAAGAGCGTGGTCTCGACCACATCGTCGAAATGGTGACCCAGAGCGAGCTTGTTGCAACCGTGCTTTTCCGCCAGCGTGTAGAGCACGCCCCTCCGGATGCGGGCGCACAAAAAACAGGGACTGTCGGGCGCTCGCTCTTGCACCACTTCGAAGACCCGTTTTGGTTCCATCACTATGTCGATATCCAAATCCGACGCGTTTTTTTCAATCCGTTCGAGGTGTTCTCGGTCGTACCCGGGATCCATGACGATGAAGACCGCCTCGAACCCGACAAGGGGATGACGCAACAGTTCTTTCATCATCACCGCCAAAAGGAGCGAATCCTTGCCCCCGCTCATGGCGACGGCGATGCGGTCGCCTTCTTCGATGAGACCGTATTTCTGGACCGCCTGCACGAATTTCGACCAGAGTTCGCGTCGATGTCTCTTCACCACGTCTTTTTGAACATCATGGGCCTTTGACATGAAAATCACCTCAAAACACGTTATACTATAAGGGAATCGGTCCGCCTGCACAACCATAACGGGTCGGGTTTTCTATAATTTTTTATAATTGCAATGAATTTTCTTGAATATGATTGAAATATCGGTTACAATTGAGGCACACGCCCAGGAGGTGGTCCCCAATGAGCTTTGAGTGGATTTCCCGAAAGCCCCGCGAGGGAATAGCCACACTCTATGACACCAACATCACCTTGAACAAGAGTGCCAGTTCCCATTTTGACAACGCCTATAGTGTGCTTCTGGGTTTGGACCGCGAGAACAAGCGCATCGCGATCAAACCGATATCGAAGCAGGAATGGCAGCGGGGTGCCATCCCCGCGGAGAAGCGCCACAAGATCACCGTGCGCCCGAGTTATGCGCGTGTGAGCAACAAGCGTTTCGTCCAGGACGTCGCGGATCTTCTTGGTATCGACCTGTCGAGTCGCACCCCGAAGTTCAAGGCAAACTGGAACTCCGAAGAAAAAGCGCTCATTATCGATTTGAACAAGGTCGAGGAGGGATCCTGATGGATACAATCCAAATCATTATGATCGTCGTCTGGTTCTCAGTCATACTCATCGCGGCTTTCATCGAGGTCGTGACATTGGACCTCACCAGCCTGTGGTTCAGCATCGGTGCCGTGTTCGCGTTCATCCTCGCCATCGTCGGCGTAAGGACGGGCATCCAGGTCGGTGTGTTCATCGGGTCGAGCCTGTTCTTGATTTTGAGTGTACGCCCACTGGCCAAGAAGTATTTCCGTACCAACATCGTCGGCACGAACGTGGACCGACTCGTCGGCAAAATCGCCATCTGCACACAGGAGATTCCCCCGGGTGAACGGGGCGAGGTCCGGGTCGAGGGAAAATACTGGACCGCCATCTCTACGGGGACCGAAACCATCGAAGTCGATGACAAGGTGGAGATTCTCGCCATCGAGGGTGCCAAGCTCATCGTGGTGAAAGTATGACCGCTGGCACTTTCCGCCGTATCGCCAGTTTCATGGTCGACTTCGTCATCATCATCTCTTTGGTCTTCACCGTCTTCCGGATATTCGTCGACGGTACCATCCGCGAATTCACCGGCTACGACGAGACCATCAGCGATTGGCCATATGCCGCTGCGGAGCTCAATGAGGAGCGTGACGCCCTCAGAACACGTCTCGAAGAGGACGACACCTACACCCGGGAGGACTACGACCGGGACGTGCAGGCGCTGGAAGACCATTACAACGAGGTCTATGCGCCCGTCATCCCTTATCTCATGTCCACATTCCTCTATTTCTATTTCGGCTGGGTCTTGGGGAACTATATATATCAGGGATTGATGAAAGGTCGCACGTTCGGGCGGAAATGGCTGAAGATCGAACTCGGAGGAAGAGTGAACTGGTGGACCCTCTTCATGCGTGAAGTCCTCTGGAAAGGTTTCTTCTGGTTCTTCACGGTTTCCTTCGGCATCTGGCTCGATTTCCTCCTCATTTCCTTCACACAAGAGAGAAAGACCCTCCGTGACCGCATCTCCGGAAACCGGGTGATCCTGGAGGATGTGCCCTACCCCATCTAATCCCCCGGAACGTCTTCTTCCGGGATAAACCAAATAGATCCAAAGAAGATAATCCCAATCCAAAAGGAGGATTCCCATGGGAGGAACCATCGGCATCATACTGGTCATTGCTGTTGTCGTCATCTTGCTCATCTATATCGCCACACGTTTCACCATCGTCACCCAGGCCAACCGGTTCATCGTCGAGCGGCTCGGTGGATATTACACCACTTGGGACGTGGGTATCCATTTCCTCATCCCTTTCATCGACAGGGTCAAACTGAAGGTCTCGATCAAGGAACAGGTCGTCGACTTCGATCCGCAGCCCGTCATCACCAAAGACAACGTCACCATGCAGATCGACACCGTCGTCTTCTTCCAGATCACCGACCCGAAACTCTACACCTACGGGGTGAACTATCCGATCAAGGCGATCGAGAACATCACCTCGACCACCCTCCGGAACATCATCGGTGACCTCGAACTAGACGAATCGCTGACCTCCCGCGACTACCTCAACGAGAAA
>PUMR01000007.1 GCA_003551455.1 Mollicutes bacterium
TACGGCGACACCGACCAACCCACCCTGTTCGACGGGTTGGCCCATCCCGAAAACATAGATGCATATGAAGAGGCGCTCCGGGCCGAAGCGTTAGGAAAAACCGTCATCGGTGTCATCGTGAGCGGTCGCCCGTTGGTCCTCCCCGATTCAATGAATGCCTTCGACGCTCTCATCGCGGTGTTTTTGCCGGGGACGGAAGGGGGCAACGCCTTGAGCGATGTCCTCTACGGCGACCATGATTTCTCCGGAAAACTCTCTTTCCGTTGGCCGTCATCGCTCGATTATTTTGATGATCCCGAAGACCATATCCTGTATCCCTGCGGATACGGGTTGGAATATGAAGAATGAGGAGACACCCGAATCATGGAAAAAAGACCCTATCTTGACGATGTGCGTGTCGGGCGCCTGGGCTTCGGGGCTTGGCCCTTGGGAAACACCGCCCACGGCAAGACCATGACCGAAGAAGAAGGCGTCACGCTCGTGAGAGAGGCAATCAAGAAAGGCATCAACTTCTTCGATACCGCCCCGAACTACGCGGGGGGAAGAAGCGAGACGATCCTGGGCCGTGCTGTGGAAGGAATCCGGGACAAGGTCGTCATCAACACCAAGTTCGGCCATCATCCCGACGGCCGCATCGATTTCGGCGAAGAGAGGATCATGCCTTCGCTGGAAGGAAGCATGAAGCGTCTTAGGACCGACCATCTCGACTCGGTGATTTTGCACAATCCCGGAATGGATGTCTTGCAAGGCAAGACCGAACACTTCGCCATTCTGGATTCTTTGCGAACGCAAGGGCTCATCAAGGGCTATGGGGCGAGCATCGACACCAAAGAGGAGATCGAAGCCGTCTTGGCCCAAGACGGGGTCGGTGTCATCGAGTTGCTCTATAATGTCTTCTTTCAAGCGACGAGACCCATGTTGGAAAAAATCAAAGAAAGAGGCGTCGCCCTCATCATCAAAGTGCCACTCGATTCCGGCTGGCTCACGGGAAAATACGACAAGGATTCCACTTTCACAGACATCCGTTCCCGTTGGACGAAAGAGGACAAGCAACGAAGACACGATCTGGTCGAAAGGCTGAAAGCCCTGGTCGGAGACGATGATCTCACCCCGCATGCGATGGGCTTTCTTTGGTCCTATGATGCGATCACGACGGTCATCCCCGGCATCCGCAGCTTGGAACAGTTGGAAAAACACATCGCCGCGACCCAGGTCGACTTTCCGGCGGAACACAAAAAAGCATTCGAGGACTTTTACGACAAGCACATCGCGAAGAATCCGCTGCCATGGTGACAAAGATGCATGAGACATCATGGATACATGGTGTTTCGTTATCATCCTCGGAAAAGCAGGGAGACTGCATGGCCCGATCATGTGCTTTTCGAACGAGCTTCGACAGTGTCCGGAAAGGACGCATGCCTATGTTGAATGAAGGAGACCGCGACCTATGATCACAGTGTATGATTTGCGGAAAGTGCAAGATGACGAGGCAATCAAAGACGTACAGACCCACTTTGGTGCCCCTCTGAATGTGGTGGCCCTCGATGATGCATCGTTGAAAGCATGCAAAGGGTGTTGGGACTGCTGGTTGAAGACACCCGGGCGTTGTGTGATCGAGGACGGCATGGCCGAACACTACGGGGACTATATGAAAAGCGACAAGGTCGTCCTCCTCATGGAAACCGCCCAAGGGTTCATCGATCACAAGGCGAAAGCCTTCATCGACCGCACGATCCCCCACTACCACCCCCACATCGAGCTCATCAAGGGCGAATGCCGCCACAAGAAAAGATATGAGCGCTACCCCGAGCTCTTTTTCCATTTCGACGATGAAGGTCTCACGGAAAAAGAAGAAGAGGTCATTGTCCGCTATCTTGGGAGGACGGCGGACCATTCTCGCTCCGACGGCTATCGTTTCTTCGCGGGGAAAGAATCCAAGACGGTCAAACTCAAACCAAAAAGACCCTTGCGGCGGACGATTCCCTTTGCAAGCGTCGAGAAAGACGCCCGCTGGATCATTTACATGGGTTCGCCCCGGCTTTCTAAAAGCAACTCCGCCTTGATACTCGAACATGTCGAAAAAACACTCGGCGACCGTGTCGAAGTGCGCGACTTGAAGAAGACCGCCGAATGGCTGCCATGGGCGGAAGCCTTCCCGAAAGAGAGAAACGTGCTCTTTTTCCTGCCGCTTTATGTACACGCCATGCCCTCGCATGTCATGCGCTTCATCGAAAGGCTCGAACCATCCGAAGGCAATATCGCCTTCTTCGTCCAGTCGGGATTCCCCGAAAGCGCACAGTCCCATTATCTCGAAGGCTATTTCGAACAACTCTCCCTGCGTCTTGGCCGACGTTACGCCGGCACCGCGATCAAGGGCGGCGTCGAGAGCTTGCAATACCGCCCCCAAGAGCAACAGGAGAAGATGATCGCCCCGATGAGCGCCGCCATCGAGCACCTTGTCAAAGAAGGCCACTACCGCAAAGACCACATCAAGGCGTTGGCCCGACCAGTCCGTTTCCGGGGCCCGGTGCGGCTCATCGTCAAGAGATTCTTCAAACGGGGCGGGGTGAACAACTTCTGGGATCACCTTTTGCAGAAGAACGACGCCCTTGACAAGCGGGATGATTGTCCCTACGAAATAGCCGTCCCGGATTGAGGATACGGCATCCATGAAGGAATATAAAGAAGATAAGACCGGAAAGGAGGCCCTGCGGATCGCGACGATTACCCGCAGGGAACCCACATGAAAAAAATCTATTGGACCGCTTTCATCTATGTGATCCTGGGACTCGCACTCGGCGTCTTCTATCGCGAATTCACGAAGATCCACGAGTTCGTGGGACACACCCAACTAGCCGTGCTGCACACCCATGCACTTGCGCTCGGGACGTTCTTCTTTTTGATCGTGTTCTTGCTCGCCCATGTGACCGAAATTACAAGTGCAAAGAGCTTTTCCTACTGGATGGTCGCCTACAATGTCGGTTTGGCGGGACTCTTGGCGACGATGCTCGTAAGAGGCATGGGGCAGGTGCTCGCTTGGGAACTATCCGGCTGGAACCATGTCGCCGGCCTCTCCCATGTGATCATCGCCGTCGCTTTCATCTGGTTCTTCATCCTGCTGGGAAAAAGCATCAAAACGAAGAAGGCTTGAGTGTCTCCGGTGTTTTATGACTGTTCTTGCCTGAAGGAATAGCGGCGCAAAAGACACCGTCGTTGCCGGCGGTGTCTTTTGCGTATGCTCCGGGCCTTTCCCGATGTGTTTCTGCGAAAAGAGGATGGTTCACTCTGCGAGTCGTCCGGTAATCAATCATTTGGTGCTTAATCTTTTACGTTTCAACAAAGATTTGGTACTATTATCTGTAATCGTTGCACATTTGTGATGACTGTCATCACGCAATCCACATCAACAGGGGATGAAGACCATGTTGGAAATCAAAAAGATGACGAAAAGATACGAAATCGGCGAATTCAAGCAGACGGCGCTCGACGGTGTCGATTTGCGTTTTCGCGACCAGGAGTTTGTCGCGATACTGGGGCCTTCCGGATCGGGAAAGACCACGCTTTTGAACATGATCGGCGGCTTGGACCGCTACGATAGCGGGACCATGAGTATCAACGGCAAATCCACCAAGGCTTTCAGCAACCAAGAATGGGACAGTTACAGGAATCATGCCATCGGCTTCGTGTTCCAAAGCTACAACCTCATCACGCACATGAGTGTGCTGGCGAACGTCGAGCTCGGCATGACATTGAGCGGCGTGAGTGCGGAAGAGAGGAAGCGCCGCTCACTCGAAGTCCTCGACCGGGTCGGCCTCAAAGAACACGTCCACAAGAAACCCATGCAACTTTCGGGCGGCCAGATGCAGCGGGTCGCCATCGCCCGCGCGCTCGTCAACAATCCCGACATCATCCTGGCGGACGAGCCCACCGGAGCCATCGACAGCAAGACATCGAAGCAGATCATGCAACTCATCCAAGAGATCGCCAAGGACAAACTGGTGATCATGGTGACTCATGACGAGGCCATCGCCAAGACCTATGCCTCGCGAATCATCGATCTCGAGGACGGCAAGGTCGTCGGTGACTCCCACCCCTACGAAAAGCGGTTGGGCGAAAACGGCAGGCTCAAATTCAAAAAGACCTCCATGGCGTTCGCGCAGGCTCTGCGACTTTCTTTCAGCAATCTTCGCACCAAGAAGTTCCGGACCGCCATCACCGCTTTCGCCGGCAGCATCGGCATTATCGGTATCGCCCTGGTTCTCAGTCTTGCCAACGGTCTGAACCGGGAAATCGACCGTTTCGAACAGAGCACCCTCGCCGAGTTCCCCTTGCAAATCGATACCGTCGCCTTCAACATCGATGTGTTCCGCGAACAAGGCGGGGGACCGCCCGAGCGTGTCCAAGGCGAGGTCTTCGAACGATTCCCGGACGTCGAGGAGATCTATCCCTATGAGACCCCGCCCTTCGTCGCGGAGCACTTCAACAACATCTCCGCCGACTATATCGCGCATCTCGAAGGCCTCGACCCCGACCTCTATCACGAGATGACCTTCCGCTACAACCTGAACCTGCATGTCTATCAACAATTGGAAAGCGGGTCCATCCAACGTTTGAACACCTCAAGGACCAATTTCGCGCCGACACTGAGCGATGGCGAGTTCTTCGCCGACAACTATGACATCCTCACGGGAAGAGAACCTACCGCGGAGGACGAGTTGTTGCTGGTGGTCGATGAATACAACCGACTGAATGTCGAGATCGTCCGGGCCCTCGGTTTGAGCGCCGATATCGAGGCCTACGATTTCGCGCGGTTCATCGGCCAGCGTTTCGCTCTCGTCCGCCTCGACGACCGCTTCTCCTTCGATGCGTCGTCGGGACTTTTCGCTCCCATAAACGATAGTGAAACGCTCTACAACCAAGAAGACAACATCGCTTTGGAGATTGTCGGCATCGCTCGAATCCAAGCCGACGCCATCAGCAATTTCCTCACTCCCGGCCTCAAATTCCATCCCGGCCTCATGGACGCCGTCATCGCCGATGCGCAAGGAAGCGCCATCGGGAATGAACAACTCGCATCGGACACCGATGTCATCACCGGCACCCCGATCGATGCCCAATCGAAACAAAGACAACTACAACGGTGGGGCGTGGATGCCACCCCGTCGCAGATTCTGATCTATCCCACCGACTATGAGGCCAAACAGGCGATCACTGAATATCTCGACAGCTACAACGCGGGGAGGGATGATGCCGAGCGCATCCTCTACACCGACATCGCCGCCGTGGTCACGGAGTTGACCGCGGATGTGATCGACGGCATATCGTATGTCCTCATCGCCTTCTCTTCCATCTCGCTGATCGTGTCGACGGTGATGATCGGCATCATCACCTACA
>PUMR01000047.1 GCA_003551455.1 Mollicutes bacterium
AGAACGACCGTCACGGATTCCGGATCGAGGATGATGGATTCGGGATCCGGATCTCTTCTACATGCTGAAACGACGACCAGCATGAAGACGGACAACAGTACTAATAATGCTTTTTTCATCCAATTTCTCTCCTTTTTTAGTTTTTATATGAATCCCATGCGAGCCCCGTCTTACTCTGTCAATAACCCGCACGGTGATTACATATCACAATTGGGTGGAATGTTGTGACAATGAATACCTGCTTTACATCGTTCATGAGTGCTTATCCAAGTTGCTATGATACAAAACCGCACACTTGAATGTCCGGGCGGAGTCTCTGTGAACGGCTACATAACGGCTACGTATATTATACATGATGACGGACAAAATTCAACAAGCCGTGTCCCGCAAGCGCAAAATCATAATCAGTTCGGACCCTGCCTTTATTAATTATACATCATATGACCAACAGGGTAAAGGGCTGATGGCGTTTTTCTCCGACGGTCGCTTCGCTCGCCAAGCATCAATACCCCTATTCACAAAATGTTTATGGAGTTCACACGATCCATCCTTTTGCTGCTTTCATGGGGGTTCACCCTTGATGAGACAACGACTTGTCCTGCATCTTTTGATCATGGGACGGACCCCCGGAGCAATCAATTACAACCATGAGGAGGTGACGTGCAGAAAAGCCATCACTTCTTGGACGACTTGTCGGTCTTGTATTTCTGTCTGAGCCTTTTGGTCTGTTCAATGATCAATTGGGCCGGTTCATAGGCCAAATCCTCTTCGGTGAACCGGTCCGCCAAATCATCATAGCTCAGTTCGGGTGTCTCGCCTTTTTGGAAGATTTCATAGGCATCTTGGAAGAATTTCTGGAATCTCTCGTCCTCTCGGAGTTGTCCGAACTCTTCTTTGCCGAACTTGAGGTCGTGGCGCACCCTTTTGGACATGTAGATAAGGTAGTCCTGGGCTTCGTTCTGTTCCGTGTATCCCCGGTCGAACACTCTGCGAGAGATATGATAGAACACCATGAACAAAAGCATGAAGGGGACGATGTACCAGAATTCACGGATCGTCGTTGTGAAATCCTCTTCCGGCCAACCGAAAATGGCGGCGATGACCCCCAAAAGCAACAAGGCCGCGAAAGCGGCGATGAGGATTCGGATGTAACTCCAGATGGTAACCCTTTTTCGGAAATGCATCATGTATGATCACCTATATTCGTGATGCGCGGGCGTGTAGCCGTCCGCGCAGGATTGAAAAAGTATGTGGCGCCATGCATATGTTGTGTCTAATTATACACGAAACATGGCTTCTTACGCAAATCGATGAGGGAAATTGTCGTTTTTTGCCGAAGATGATGATTGCACGATCAAAGAATCTCACTTTGAAACATACACCACACACGACTGACTATCGTCTGTACATATAAATCAGTTCTCTAATAGCAGTCATTCTTGATAAGAGATAATAAATATCATTATTTTAGCGATAACGCATTGATGCGACACGTTTTTTTCTCTTCAATACTATTGTTATCAACCTAATGTTATATATGAGAATTCACAAAAAATGCCACGTAAAACGCGCAGACGGTCATGTATATTAATAATGAATATAAGTCCGTCATCTTGCTAGCCTGCATGAACCGTGATACCATAATGCTATCCAAAAATAACGTGGAAGGTGGATGGCTATCATGAAGACCAAACATGTGACATTGATCAAAAGCCTCTTCTTGCTATTGCTGGTGGCACTCGCATTCGCGCTCCAAGGTTGCGATCGCGAAGATGACATCCGTGACAATCTACAAGAGGCCCTTGCCGAAATCACCATCACCGATGAGACTGAAGAATCCCTAACTCTTCCCGGTGAAATCTCCGGATATGATATCACTTGGTCCGTGGATGACGACACATATATCGATTCGACGGGTCAAGTGAACCGACCGGATTATGACACGGGTGATATCGATGTCGTCTTGACCGCGACGGTCAGTGAAGACGATATCGTCGAATCGCGAGAATTCCCGCTGACGATACTCGCATGGACCGAAACGGAGATCCTCGACATCTTGCATGAGGCCGCGGGTGAATTCGACCCGACAGCGGAACTCGATGCCGACATCACCCTACCCGAAACACTGGCCGACTTCGAAGCCGACTGGTCGGTGGATGACGACACCCATCTGGACGAAACCGGCCGTGTCGTTCGCCCCCGGTACACCGAAGGCGACCAAGAGGTGACCCTCTATCTGACCCTCAGCAAAGGATCGGTCTCCGACACGTTCTCATACGAGATCACCGTGCTCGCCTACAGTGAAGAGGAAGTCCTCGCCGACATGGACGAAGTTATCGACGAATTCGTCATCGAAAGCGAAACCCAAAGCAGTTTCTCCCTTCCCGAAACGGTTGGTGACTATCAAGCCCACTGGTCGGCGGACGAGCAAGGTTATCTGACCCAAGACAACCATGTCCTTCCTCCGGGGCCCGGAGAGGACGATGTCGACCTCGCTATCACGCTCGAACTGATGGAAGGCGACATCATGCGGACCGAAGTGTTCACCGTGAAACTCCTTTCCCGCTCGGCGGATTTCATCGCCGACGAGATTGACGAATGGATGGATGAACTCAGCCTTCCGGACGAGACGGACGAAACGATCGAACTTCCGCTCACGGCCGGTGGATACATGATCGATTGGTCCAGCGACGAAGAGGACCTTCTCGATGAAGACAACAATCTGCAACGCCCCTCTCTCGAAGACGGCGACCGGACGGTCACATTGACGGCGACCGTCTCCGCTTACGGTCATGAAGCAAAGCGGGAGTTCACCGTCACAATGCTCGCCTATACCGAAGAAGAAGTCCGTGAAACCCTTCAAGAGGCTCTTGCCACCGTCGAGATCGACGACGAGATCACTTCTTCCATCAATCTTCCCCGCCTTGTCGAGACATTCGCCGCCGATTGGTCGGTGAGTGTGGAGACACATCTCGACCGTTTCGGAAATCTTGAACGGCCGACAGCCGATGAAGGCGACCAGGAAGTCGTTCTGACCTTGACATTGAAAAAAGAGGGTATCGAAGAAACCCGGGATTTCCCGCTCACCCTGCTCGCCAAAACCGAGCCCGAAATCCTCGCGGAGCTGAACGATGCACTCGAGTCGTTGGATATCGACGAAACCATCGAAAGTTCCTTCTATCTCCCGAAAACGGTGGACGGGTTCGCGGCTACATGGGAAGTGACGCCCGACCACCTTCTGGCTGACGACAACCGCCTCTGGCGACCCGACCATGCCGAGGGCGACACCGACGCGACCATCACGGTCACTTTGGAAAGCGACGGGTTCACCGCCACTAAAGATTTCGATGTCCATATCCTCGCTTACACCGAAGACGAAGAACAAGCGGTGGCGCTGTTCTTGGACGCCATCAAGGACATCACCTGGGTCGGCGAAAGCGTTGCGGAAGACCTCGAACTGCCCTCCTCGTGGAACGATGTGACCATCGACTGGCAGTCTTTGGACACGTCGACAATCTCCGACAAAGGCTCTATCAATCCTCCTCTCCATCGCACCGGTGACCTCGAGGTCTACATGCGGGCGTCGATGCTATATGGCGACATCGAGAAGGACTTCCACCTTCCTGTGACCATCGAAGCTCTGTCCCGTCCCGGATTCCCTTCATCGAGGACCAAGGATTTCATCAATCTGGCCGAAGAATATCTCCTCGACGATGCGGAATTGACCGTCTATACGTTTGAAACACGCGGCTTGCCCTATGTCGATGTCATGGAGTTCCTACAACTCCTTGATGGCGGCGAGAAGGACGGAGCCATCATCTTCGAGGTCCTCGACATTGAAATCGACGGCGACCTCCTCATCATCGACAACCGTGTCGTCTATGACAGCGAACTCTACGAAGACACCTCTTACACATTCATCATCAATTTCGCCGACAACTACGCTGTGACGAACCAGTATGGTTTCTTCACATCTTTCCAACAAGCCACCCAGACCGACTTCGGTCAAGACCTCAGGGTCATGGACTATGAAGAACAACTATCCGACCCCGTCGTCTTCGATTTCGAGCACTACCGCATGAACATGGTGCGTCAAGGCGGACGTTATCTGATGCCTTTGCATTTAGCGAACCTCTTCTTCTCCGGTTCGATGTATGATGTCTTCTTCAACGGTGATGCCGTATACGGTTTCGACACCTATCAACGAAACGACCCGGAAGTCCAAGAGGCCCTTCTCGACAGCTCCTACGCCGGTCGCAACATGACCGACAACATGCTCTTTTCCACCTACAATTTCCTCGTGTTCTCTTTCGACCATTTCTACGGGTTGCGCGAGGACCAAGGCGTGGAGACCTATCATGACGTCTTCAAGCCCGAAGAGATCAAAACACAAGGTGAAGACCATTATGACGCCATCCTCGATTTGACATTGGCCTTGGACGACCTCCACACCTCCTTCGGCATGACCGGACATTATGCCCCCGATTTCGACCCCTTCCCCTTGGACATCATGGACGTGGGCAGACGGACACAGCAGTTCTACTTCCGCCTTTGGAACATCCAAGATGACTATCTGGCGGATCGAAGACAGTTGGACGACCCCTCCACACTGGATGCCGACAGTGTCGTCTATTACGACGACGGGCGCGTGGCCCGCATCCCCGTCAGCGCATTCGACGACAGCATCCCCGAGAAATTCGGCGAAGTCATGGAAGCGATAGATGAACAAGGCACGGTCGAAGAAATCATCGTCGACCTCACCTACAACACCGGTGGCATCGTCGGCACGATGATCCAGATTCTCGGTTACATGACGGACGAGCACATCCCCATGCATCGCTGGAACGCCGGTGACGACTCGAAGAGCACCTTGTGGTATTCATCCGATGTGCAAGCCCGGAAGGATTACGAGTGGCACATCCTCTCCTCGCCGATCACCTACAGCGCCGGCAACATGATGGTCCAGATCGCCAAAGAGATGGGCATCGCCTCCATCATCGGCCAGGATTCGGCCGGCGGTGCGGCCTCCATCACCACGAACATCCTGCCGAGCGGGGCTATCATCGTCATGAGCTCTCCCAACGTCGCTACCAACGAGAACTATGAGAGCATCGAATACGGTATCACCGTCGATGCCGAAATCGAATTCCACGACCTGTTGGAGGAGGATGCCATCCTCGAAGCGATAGAAAGCCTCAAAGACTGACCATCACTGCGGGCGTCGATTCGTCGGCGCCCGCTTTTTCACCCTTCATGATTTTCGCCACGACAACAATCCCTGGAGGAAACGATCATGCGCACA
>PUMR01000037.1 GCA_003551455.1 Mollicutes bacterium
GGGGCGTGCAAGGCCACGGATTGACCTATGCCACCTCGAACCGGGGCGGCTGCCACGTCCGCGGCTACATGATCAGCCCCGAGGTGCTGGGACTGCCCGAAAAACTCGAGCGCATGGATTTGAAAGACAAGCCCTTCTGGGTGAAGACCTTCCAGGACCTCACCGCTTTCATCGATTCGACGGGACTCTGCCTCTTCACCTCGTTCGCGCTTGACGCCAACGACTACGCCGAAATCTACAACAACATCGTCGGCACCGACTGGAAGGCCGAAGACGCCCTGGCGGCCGGTGAACGCATCTACAACCTCGAACGCCAGTTCAACCTCGAAGCCGGCATCACGGCCGATATGGACACCCTGCCGAAACGCCTCTTGGAAGACGAGATGCCCGAAGGCCCCACCAAGGGACACGTGCACAGACTCAGTGAACTCCTGCCCGAATACTACGATGTCCGCGGCTGGGACGAAAGCGGCATCCCGACCAAGGAGAAACTCGCCGACCTCGGACTTTGAATCCCTGAAGAAAGGTAAAAGGGAGGAATGCCGTCGCATTCCTCCCTTCCATTATCCCCATGAAGAAGGTCTATCTCGAACTCACGAGCCGCTGCAACCTCAACTGCGCCATGTGCTACAGGAACACCTGGGACAATGTCGCGGGCGACATGGACGCCGACCTCCTCGAGGGATTGGCTTCGGACATCCCGACAGATGCCGGCATCGTCTTCGCCGGGATCGGGGAGCCGACCATCGCCCGTCTTTTCCGGCGTGCCGTGACCCTGTTCAAGGACCATCCGCTCGAGATCACCACGAACGGCGTCATCGCCAAAGAGACCCTGCCCTTCGTGCTCGAGAACTTCCGACGGATGATCATCAGCGTCGATGCGACGGGTGACGCCTACTATCATCTTCGCAAGACCGATTTCGGCCGGGTCAAAAAGACACTCGAAGCCGTGAGGCGTTACAAAAAGGAAAAAGAAACCAAACATCCTGCCATCGATTTCGCCTTCGTCCTCTCCCGCTCCAACAAGGAGACGATTTTTGATGTCATCGACACCGCCGCCGCCTACGGCGTCGACAGGATCCTCGTCAGCCATCTCCTTCCCCAGGACAAAGCCCAGGCGGAAGACATCTTCTATACCGAGGACAAGAACGCCGAAGGCCGCGCCTACAAGGACAGAGTGAACACCTACGCCTATTTCCGCCGCCGCATCGTCATGAGTTTCCCGCACATGGAGATAAAGACGGAGAGACTTTGTCCCTTCATCGAGAACGAACAGGTCTACATCGACCGTTTCGGCGATGTCGTGCCGTGTTATCGGTTTGCGAACACTTATAAAGAAATCGTCTTCGGCCGGGAGAAGACCGTCTTGAAACACGCCTTCGGCAACATCCGCGAGGAATCGCTTGCGGAAATCTACGACTCGAGAAGCTACCGCCGTTTTCGCGAGGCCGTGAAGAACGCCCGCCACCCGAGCTGTGTCGATTGCGACCTCCGTCACGGCTGCAGCTATATCGAAGACACCGAATACGACTGCGGGGGATATTCCCCGAGTTGCGCCGATTGCCTCTGGAACCGCCAAATCATTCGCTGTACGTAGGTGATAGCATGATAACCGTGAAACTCTATGCCTATCTCCGGGAAAAACACGGCAAGTCCGTCGAGATTCCCTTCGAGGAGGGCATGAAAGTGGAAGACATCGTCGAGCGCCTCGAACTTCCCAAGGAGAAACTCTCCTTGATCGTCGCCGGCGCCAAGGACGGCATGGCCGCCAAGATGATGGATGTCCCCTTGGAAGAGGACATGGTCGTCCACATCTTTCCGCCCGTGGCGGGTGGTTGAATGGCAAGCTTCCAAAAGAACGAAGGGACGCTCGGAAAAGCGGGTGTAAAAAGGCTCGCGGATTCTTGCGCATTCCTCGTCGGACTCGGCGGCTTGGGCGGCTTCGTGGCGAACGGGCTCGTCCGTCTCGGCGTGAAGAAAATCCATCTTGTCGACTGCGATGTCTATGAAGAATCGAACCTCAATCGCCAACTCTTTTCCTCGCAGATGAGTCTCGGCAAGAAGAAGACCGACCAAGTGAAGAAGGAGCTCTCGCTCGTGAACCCGCATGCCGAGATCATCACCCACGACATGCGCATCGAAGAAATGGCGGCCGAAGATTTCCCCAAAGAGGCCGACATCATCATCGACGCCTTGGATGATATCACCACGAAGATCCACCTGGAGGCCTTCGCCGGAAAAGTCGGAAAGCCCCTGTTGCACGGGGCGATCGGCGGCTGGTACGGCCAGGTGGGCATCATCTCGCCCGGCAAGGGACTCCTGCGCGAACTCTATGGCGAAAAAAAGGCGGGCGTCGAGAAGGAGATGGAGAATCCGACCTTCACTCCCGCCGTCATCGCGAACCTCATGGTCACCGAATACGCCAAATATATCACGAAGAACGACCATGTTCTCATGGACAGGATCCTCTATGTCGACCTCGAGGAACAGTCCTACCACATCCTCTTCGGCAACGACTGATCCCATGAAAAAACGCTCATCCCGAGCGTTTTTTCATGCTTCCTCGCCGCAGTCGGCATCAAGGTTCTTCAAGAGTTTCAGGCCGTGGTCCAACACGTCGTCGAGGAAGGAGAGATTCTCCTTCACGGCTTTCAGGCTGCCGGGGAGGTTGATGATGAGGCTCCGGTTCCTGATACCCGATATCCCGCGGGAAAGATAGGCCTTCTTCGTCACCTTGTAGCTTTCGGCCCGGAGCATCTCGCCGATGCCGGGGACCTCGCGACGGATGACGGCCTTCGTCGCCTCGGGGGTGTTGTCGCGGGGAGAGAAGCCTGTGCCGCCCGTGGTGATGACAAGGTCGCAGCCGCGTTCGTCGGTGAAATGAAGAAGGTTCTTCTCGATGGTCTCCAAGTCGTCGCTGATGACGACCCTCGCTTCGATGGTGAAACCCTCATTTTGCAAGAACTCTTCGATATAGGGCCCGGAACGGTCCTCGCGGAGCCCCTTGGAACTCTTGTCGCTGCATGTGATGACGGCCGCTTTGAACATCCATACCACCTCACCACCATTATAGCATCCTTGCGCGCTTTCACACCAGGGCATCCCAAAAAAAGAAGAGGCGCGTCTCGCGCCTCTTCGTGAACCGGAGTCCGTCAGACGATGTCGAGGATCAATACGATGACACCGATAAACACAGCCAGATAGGCGGCCTTCCTCTCACCGGCGAAAAGGCCGAGCGCACCGAGGAGAACGGCCAGGATACCGAACCAGAGACCATAGACGAAAACGCCCACGATACCGGTGGCGATGCCGAGAAGGCCGAACACGAAGCCGTGTTTCGGTGTGAGTTTGTATTTCAGACGATCCATAGAATCCCTCCCGAAACGAGAGATCGGGGAAGCGACAAAAACGTGTCCACTCCCCCTCACTTCCACCCTAACATCCGTGCCGCGAAAACGCAATGATAATGGGGGGGGGAGGGGCTGGAACCGCTTGACAAGGTCGATTTCTTCAAAAATCCCGCGCCATCGGCAAAACCGTAGTATAATGGATGCAGACAAAGATTCCCGAAAAAGGGGGCGGGCCATGCGCGTTTGGAAATCCACCATCCTCTTGGTGGTGCTCTTTTTGACTTCATGCACATTACAAAGAGAAATCCCGAAGACGGACGCGACCACACTCGGAGAAATTTTCGCGCGTCTCGAAATCCAAAGAGACCAACTTTCCGTCCACCGGACGGAAACTGTCGGTGCGGCCACCGTCGACAGCGTCGAGATGGCGGAAATCGCTTCCTGCTCGCGGATTGTCGTCCATTTCGTGACGAGTTCTCAGACCCCCACTTTCGCCGCGGATTACATGTTAAAAGTGACGCCGGAATGGCTCTATGACACGCGCACGATGAAAAGAACGCCACACGCTTTCAACATCTGCACCCCTGACGGAATCGATGCCTTCCTCGCTTCCCACACCCGGCTCTTGGACGGCGCCCTCCATACCAATGCTTCGTTGACGGAACTCGCCTTGTCATTGGGGGAGCCCCGCTTCCACACTGAAGGGACGGCCTTGATTCTCCGAGGGAGCGATCCGTCTGTCACGAACCTTCCCGACAACGAAAACGCCATGGTCGAGATCAAATACCGCGACGGAAGACTCTTGGAGATCCATTTCCGCCATGAACACGACTTCCCCGCCACCAAACAGAAAAGCAACTACATCGGCGGGACCCATTATTATTTTGGTGACGGTCTCGTCAAGGAATTTCCGCCGCTTGTGGATTTCTCTCCCTGACAAGAAAATTTTCTTACACCCCGCCGGGGTGTTTTTTGTATGACAAGAAAGCGGAGAAAACCACAGTCAGATTGTCCTGGGATTTTCATTGAAAAAAAGAAAAAAAGGGTAAATTAAAAAGTTTCCGAATTTAACGAAAACGTTATCGTAAAACGCTTGCAAATGTGCTAATATAAAAACGGAAACGTTTTCGTTTTGGAGGCGCCCCATGAAGAAAATGTACGTGACATCCAAATACGAAGGCCTCAAGCACGAATCGACAAGTCGGACCACGAGGGCGGCAAACGCGACCCTTTTGGTCGAACCGCAGATTCGCTTTCAACGCATCAAAGGTTTCGGAGGCGCTTTCACCGAGGCGGCGACCTACACCCTTTCCCGCCTTCCCGCAAATAAGCGCACCGAAGTGTTGCAAGCCTGCTATGACAAGGAGACCGGCCTCGGCTACAATCTCGGCCGCGTCCACATCCAAAGCTGCGACTTCGCACTCGAAAGCTATACCTACATGGATGAGAACGACACCACCCTCGCCTCTTTTTCCATCGAGCGGGAAAGACGATGGGTGATTCCCGCCATCAAGGACGCCCAAAGAATCCGCGGCGGAAAGATTTCTCTGCTCGCTTCGCCCTGGTCGCCTCCCGGCTGGATGAAGACGAACGGGCGGATGGACCAAGGCGGCAAGTTGTTGCCGGCGTATCGGGATGTTTGGGCTCAATGCTACAAAAAGTTCCTCGACGCTTTCAGCGAGGAAGGGCTGGAAGTTTTCGCGGTCAGCGTGCAGAACGAGCCCGAGGCGAAACAGGTCTGGGAATCCTGTCTCTACACGGCAGAAGAGGAACGCGATTTTGTCAAGGAGCATCTCGGACCCGTATTGGCCGAAAGCGCCCACAAAGACACAGGCATCATCATCTGGGACCACAACCGCGACCGGCTCGTCCCCCGGGTGCAGACCGTCTTGGAA
>PUMR01000020.1 GCA_003551455.1 Mollicutes bacterium
AAGGCCGCCGACGAGATGAAGATGCGCATCGCCGACCTCCTTTCGACTTCCACGCGCGGCATGTGGATATCCACCTTCCATGCCATGTGTTCGCGTATTCTCCGCGACCATATCGACCGTCTGGGATATTCCCGGAATTTTTTGATTATAGACGATGACGATGTCAAACAGATGATCAAGATCGTCATGAAGGCTTTGGACATCGATGTGAAGACTGTACCCCCACAGAAGGTCAAACCCCATCTTTTGAAGATGAAGACCGACCCCGCCGTCATCGAAGAATATGAAGAACCGATGAAAAGTCATCTGCAAAAGATCTATCCCGAATACCAAAAGAGACTCAAAGACAACAATCTCGTTGATTTCGAGGACCTGTTGTTGCTGACGATCCGTATTCTCGAAAAGAATCCCGCCGTGCGCGAACACTACCAAAGGCAATTCGAATACATCCTCGTCGACGAGTTCCAAGACACGAACGACCCGCAATACCGTCTCATCCGCCTTCTCTCCGACGAAAAGGAGAACGTCTTCATCGTCGGAGACGAGGACCAGAGCATTTACGCCTTCCGGGGAGCCAACATCGAAAACATCAAGAAGTTCCAAAGAGACTACCAAAACGTCGAGACCATCCTCCTGGAGCAGAATTACCGGAGCACGAACACCATCCTCAAAGCCGCGAACCAGATCATCCGCGACAACAAGGGGCGGATCGAGAAGAATCTCTTCTCGACTCGGGGCGAAGGGGAGAAAATCCATTGTTTCAAAGGGTTCTCACACCGTGACGAAGCCGAATACGTCGCGGAGACCGTGAAGAGGATCCACCGCCAGGGTGTGGCTTATGACGATATGGCGGTGCTCTATCGTGCCAACAACACCTCGAGGACCTTTGAAGAGGTCTTCATGCAGCGGCGCATCCCCTACAAAGTCATCGGCAGTCTCAGTTTCTTCCAACGGAAAGAAATCAAGGACATCGTGGCCTATCTCCGCCTGGTCGTGAATCCCGAAGACGACTACAGTTTCCTCCGGGTCGTCAATGTCCCCAAGCGGGGTATCGGTGCGAAAACCGTCGAGCATCTGTCCAACCACGCCGATCAAAAAGGTGTGAGTCTCCATGAGGCGATCGCGGACAGGGACCTCTCCCTTTCCAAGAACGTCAAGAAGAAACTCAAGGGTTTCCGCAAACTGATCAACGATTTCCAAAAGCGGTTGACGACGACGGATTTCAACGTGTTCCTCGATGAACTTGTCGCAGAGAGCGGCTATCGCGCCTATCTCGAAAACGACGAGATGGGTGATGTCCGCTATGAGAACATCCTCGAACTGAAAAGCATGATCAAAGAGACCGAGGCCCGGCACGAAGTTTCCGACAAAGAGACCCTGCTGACATACGTGTTGGAGGATATCGCCCTGAAAAGCCGCGAAACAGAGGAAATCGAAGAAGACTCCGTATCCCTCATGACCATCCATGCCGCCAAAGGACTCGAGTTCTCTGTCGTGTTCCTCGTCGGCGCTGAACAAGGCCTTTTCCCACTTTTCCGCTCTCTTGGCGACCCCAAAGAACTCGAAGAAGAACGGCGTCTCATGTATGTCGCCGTGACGCGCGCCAAAGACCGGCTGTACATCACCAACGCCAAACAGCGACAATGGTATGGTGAAACCGTCATGAATCCCGACAGCATGTTCTTGAAGCCGATCGATACCGAACTTTTGAAGCTCGAGGGGCTCAACCGCGAGCATGCCGAGAATGAAGCGCGCTATACCATGGATTACAACCGTTCGCGGAAGATGCGGGCCAAGCGCCACACGGAAAGCTATGGCGAACGAGAGAACGATCTGCGTCAAGGCGACAAGGTCATCCACAAGACCTTCGGAGAAGGCCTCGTGGTGAGTGTGGCGGCCGAACAGTGCGTCGTGGCTTTCGCGAAAGAGCATGGCCTGAAAACCCTCATGAAAAACCATCCATCCATCACCAAGAAGAAAGGTGATCGCCATGAGTGATACTGCGAAAAAGCGGATCGAGGAACTCGTCGAGAGAATAAACCGTCACGATCACGAATACCATGTGCTCGACAGTCCCACCATAAGCGACATCGAATACGACCGGCTTGTCCAAGAACTCATACAACTCGAGCGGAGATATCCCGAGTACGCCCGCGAAGACTCTCCCACCAAGCGCATCGGCGGTGAAGTCCTCGAGGGTTTCGAGAAAGTCGAACACAGTGTGCCCATGCTCTCGCTCGCGAACGCCTTCGATGCCGACGAACTCCGGGCTTTCGACCAAAGACTGAGAAAAATCGTCGACCGGGTGACCTATGTCGTGGAGCCGAAGATCGACGGCCTCGCCGCCAGTCTGCTCTATGAGGACGGCGAACTGGTTCGCGCCGCCACCCGCGGCAACGGCGCGGTGGGCGAAGATGTCACCCACAATGTGCGGACCATAAAAAGCGTACCGCTCCGACTCAAAGAATCCGTGACCATCGAGGTCCGGGGTGAGATTTTCATGCCCAAATCGGCATTCCTTTCCTTGAACGAGACCAGGAGACGGGAAGACAAGGACCTTTTCAAAAATCCTAGAAATGCCGCCGCCGGCAGTATCCGACAACTCGACAGTCGTATAGCGGCCCAAAGAGCACTCGACATGTTCGTCTATGGTGTCGCCGAGCGCGATGAAGAAGCGGAGATTCCCCAGCACGAAGTCCTGAAACGGCTGCAAAGTCTGGGATTCAAGGTCAACGGGAGGATCATGCGGGCCGGCGACATCGAGGAAGCCATCCGTCTTTGCGAGAAGTTCGAATCCTTGCGGGCCGACCTCCCCTATGACATCGACGGCGCGGTTATCAAGGTGGACGAGCGCCCCCTCTATCAATCAATCGGCTATACGTCCAAAAGCCCCCGCTGGGCCATAGCCTACAAGTTCCAGGCCGAGGAGGCCATGACGCGGATCGAAGATATCCGTCTCCAGGTCGGCCGCACGGGGCAAGTGACCCCGGTCGCCCATCTCGCCCCCGTCGAGATCGCCGGCAGCACGGTCGCCCGTGCCACCCTCCACAACGAGGACTACATCCGCGGCAAAGGCATCCGCATCGGCGATTTCGTCACCATCCGCAAAGCGGGCGATATCATACCCGAGGTCGTCGCCGTGATCGAAGAGAAGCGTTCGGGGAATGAAGAAGAGTTCCGCATGGCGGGTGAATGCCCCAAATGCGAGACCCGTCTGCAAAAGAGCGAAACGGAGGCGGAGACTTTCTGTCCCAATCCCGAGTGTCCTTCCAAGAGGGTGCAGGGATTCATCCATTTCGCTTCCCGCGAAGCGATGGATATCGAGGGTCTGGGCACACGCATCACTGAACACTTCTACAACGAGGGGCTCATCACTTCGATACCCGACATCTATCGTTTGCGGGACCACAAGGAAAAACTTGTCGCTCTGGCCCGTTTCGGAGAAAAAAGCGTCGAGAAACTGCTTGCCAACATCGAGGCCTCGAAAGGGAGGAGCCTCGAGCGACTCCTCTTCGCCCTCGGTATCCGACATGTCGGCAAGAAAACTTCAGAGAGCCTGGCTAAGCGATTTCCCAGTGTTTCACACTTGCGTGGGGCCGCTTTTGAGGATTTGCTCTCGGTAGCAGACGTCGGCGAGAAGATTGCTGCGAGCGTCCAAGCGTATTTCGCCGACGAGAAGAATCTGGCGATGCTCGAAGAACTCGAGACACTCGGGGTGAACATGCGCCACAAAGGTGCCCGAGAGACGGGAGGCCGCCTGGATGGACTCACCTTCGTCCTCACGGGCAGTCTTTCGGACATGACCCGCCAGGAAGCGCAAAAGAGAATCGAGGCACAGGGAGGGAAGGTGACCGCGTCGGTATCCAAGAACACCGATTATGTCTGTGCGGGAGAAAATCCCGGAAGCAAGCTCCAGAAAGCCCGTTCACTCGGGGTGGAAATCATCGATGAGAAACGACTTGTGGAGCTGCTTGGAAACACCGAGGAGTGAAAATGTGAAAGAGATCGTCATAAAAGGCGCCAAAGAGAACAATCTGCAGAATCTAGACATCTCCATCCCCAAGGAGAAATTCGTCGTCATGACGGGACTTTCCGGTTCCGGCAAG
This sequence comes from Mollicutes bacterium, assembly GCA_003551455.1. The sequence continues at coordinate 4,107 of PUMR01000020.1, forward strand.
ACATCTTTGGCGTTCGACACCATATACAAAGAGGGGCAACGCCGATATGTGGAGAGTCTGAGCGCTTATGCCCGGCAGTTCCTCGGCAATCTGGAAAAACCGGATGTGGAATCGATCGAGGGGCTCTCCCCGGCGATTTCCATCGACCAGAAGACCACATCGAAAAACCCGCGGAGCACCGTCGGGACCGTGACGGAGATCTATGACTATCTCCGGTTGCTCTATGCACGGGTCGGCAAGCCTGTCTGCCCCACCCACGATGTAGAGATCACTTCGCAGACCATAGAGGACATGACCGAGAGGGTGTTCGATCGCGAAGAAGGCAGTCGCATCGAGATTCTCGCACCGGTTGTCTCGGGGAAGAAGGGGACCCACAAGAAGACATTCGAGAACCTCAAGAAGGAAGGGTTCGTCCGTGTCCGCGTCAACGGCGACGTGATGGAACTCGAAGAGGAAATCGAGCTCGACAAGAACAAATCCCACGATATCGAGGTGATGGTCGACAGGCTGAAGCTCCGTCAAGCCGTCCGGTCACGTCTCTATGATTCCCTGGAGACGGCCAGCCGACTGGGAGAGGGCAAGGTCGTGGTGCTCATCGACGGAAAGCCCCACATTTTCAGTGAACATTTCGCCTGCCCCCATTGCGATTTCAGCATCGGTGAACTCGAGCCCCGCCTCTTCTCCTTCAATGCTCCATACGGGGCCTGTGACGCTTGCGGAGGCCTCGGCTACAACAAGAAGGTCGACCCGGACCTGTTGGTGCACAACCCCCGGTTGTCGGTCTATGAAGGCGCCATCAAGGGCTGGCAGAATACCCACACCTATCATTTCAAACAACTCGTCGCCCTCGGCAAACACTACGGGATGGACCTGCGGAAACCTTTCCGAGAATTGACGGAAAAAGAGAAGGATCTCATCTTCTACGGTTCCGACGAACCGTTGGAATTCAAGTTCCAAGGTCGTTCTTCACGCATCAAGCATGAAAAGTTCGACTACTACGAAGGCATCATCAACAACCTAGAACGTCGCTATGTGGAAACGACATCCCGTTTCATGCGGGAATGGATCGAGACACTCATGACCGAGAGGACCTGTCGCAAATGCGGTGGGAAAAAGCTCAATGAAGCCGCGCTTGCCGTCAAGGTGGACGGGATGGACATCATCGAGATGACAAGCGAGAGCGTCATCGGTCTGTTGGATGTCCTCGACAATCTCGAACTGTCCCGGACGGACAAGACGATCAGCGCCATGGTCTTGAAAGAGATCACCGAACGATTGAACTTCTTGAAGAACGTCGGGTTGGACTATCTGACACTCTCCCGGAGGGCGGCGACACTTTCGGGGGGCGAAAGCCAAAGAATCCGCCTCGCCACCCAGATCGGCTCCCGTCTCACCGGTGTCCTCTATGTTCTCGATGAACCCTCCAGCGGCCTCCATCAACGCGACAACCGCCGCCTGATCTCGACACTGAAGTCGATGCGCGATCTGGGAAACACCCTCATCGTGGTCGAACATGACGAAGAGACCATGCAACTCGCCGACGAGATCATCGACATCGGCCCCGGCGCCGGCGCCGACGGGGGAAAACTCGTCTTCCAAGGCACCTATGAGGAGATTCTCGAAGCCGAAGGGACCATCACGGGCGACTATCTTTCGGGAAGGAAGAAAATATCCATCCCGTCCCGCCGTAGACAACCGGGAAATGGCCATATTACGGTAAAAGGAGCACGAGAGAACAACCTGAAGAACATCGATGTCAGCTTCCCGAAAGGGGTATTGACTGTCGTCACGGGCGTGAGTGGCAGCGGCAAGAGTTCGCTGGTCAATTTCTGCCTCTACAAGGGTCTCCACAACAAGGTGTATCCAAAAAGGCTCGATCCGGGCGATTTCGACGATATCGAAGGACATGAGATGATCAACAAGATCATCAATATCGACCAATCCCCGATCGGTCGCACCCCCCGGAGCAACCCGGGAACCTACACCAACGTCTTCGATGATATCCGTGACGTCTTCGCCATGACGAACGAGGCGAAAATGCGCGGCTATAAAAAGGGACGTTTCAGTTTCAACGTCAAGGGGGGACGCTGCGAGACCTGCCATGGGGACGGCCTCATCAAGATCGAGATGCATTTCCTCCCCGACGTCTATGTCCCTTGCGAAGCCTGCGGCGGCACCCGCTACAACCGTGAGACCCTGCAGGTCAAATACAAGGGCAAGAACATCGCCGAGGTCTTGGACATGACCATCGCCGAGGCTCGCGACTTCTTCAAGAACATCCCCAAAGCGGCCCACAAGATGCAGACGCTCATGGATGTCGGTCTCGGCTATCTGAAAATCGGCCAGCCCGCCCCGACACTCTCGGGAGGCGAGGCCCAACGGGTGAAACTCGCCCGCGAACTCCACAAACGCATCACCGCGGAGACATTCTACATCCTCGACGAGCCGACGACGGGCTTGCATTCCGACGATGTGAAACGGCTTCTCGAGGTCATCGACAACATTGTCGACCAGGGGGCCACCGTCGTCATCATCGAACACAATCTCGATGTCATCAAATATGCCGACCATATCGTCGACCTTGGTCCCGAAGGCGGCGCCGAGGGCGGGGAAGTCCTGGTGGAAGGCACACCCGAAGAAGTCGCCGAAAGCGAAGATTCCCACACCGGACTGTTTTTGAGAAAGGTTCTCGGGAGGTAATGCGGATGGAAGAATTCGAAGAGAAGGACTGTCCCGAAGAGAAGGAAGAAGAACAAGAGGAAGAGAAGAACGGAAAAGAACAAGAAGAGGATCGTGAAGAAGACGACGAAGAGCGCCGGAAACGGCACGAGAAGGAACTCAAGAAGCTTCTTGAGACTTTGAAGGAACTCGAAGAGGAGAAAAAGCGCCAACGGGACACGAAACCTTCACGCATGATCCGTCTCGAGTTCGGGACCGCCTACCATAGAAATCCGCTTGTCAATTTCTTGATGTATTATCTGATGAATCTCGTCGTGATGCTCGTACTGCTCGAGCTTTTCGGTTTCGTGGACTATGACCGCTCTCTCGGCCACATCTTCCTTTTCGTCGCGGTCTATACCTTCTTGGAGATGCTTTTTCGGAACTATGTCCTCTTCAACCATTTCCGCTTTGTCATGCAAACCGTGGGATTCATATTCTTTTTCGGATATTTGACCATATTTTATGTGGTAGAACACTTCATCTTCCCCGATTTGATCACATTTGAGGGCGTGACGTTCATCATCATCTTCATGGGGGCCTTCATCGTCTTCCGTTATATCCTCGCCCATTTGATAAAGCGCATCATCCTGAAAACTGTGAGGTGATCCGATGGCAGTCACCGTCAAACAACTCGTCGAAGATTTCGGCTTTTCCGTCCACAGCGGAAACAAGGGACTTTCCACCAGAATCAAGAATTCACAACTCACTCGGCCCGGCATCGAGCTGGCCGGTCTGTTCGATTTTTTCGAACATGACCGGGTACAGATTTTCGGCAGCAAGGAAGTCACCTTCTTCAGCCGCTTGGACGAAGAGGACCAAGAGATCCGCGTGGATATGATGTTCAAGAAGGAACCGCCGGCTTTCGTGTTTTCCCGACACGTCGAGATTCCCGCCGTCTTCTTGAAAAAAGGGGATGAATACGGGATTCCCGTTCTCAAGAGCCGTCTCCGGACGAGCGAACTGTTCAGCACCCTCTATCAATACCTTTTCAGCAAACTCGCTCCCCGCAGGAGCGTGCACGGGACGCTCGTCGACATCAACGGGGTGGGTGTCCTCATCCGGGGGAAAAGCGGCATCGGCAAGAGCGAAGTGGCCCTGGAACTCGTCCGCAGGGGACATCAGCTCATCGCGGACGACCGGGTGGACATCTTCGAACGCGAAGCGGGACACATCATCGGTGAAGCACCGGACCTCCTCAAGGAGCATCTCGAGATCCGGGGCATCGGCATCGTCAATGTGGTGCGTCTTTTCGGTGCCAGCGCCTATCGCCGCAACAAAGAGGTCATGCTCGTTGTGGAGCTAGTTGCTTGGCAGGAGGACACGGACTATGATAGATTGGGTTTGGACACGCGTACAGAGAAGTTCTTCGAGACCGAAGTGCCCTTCGTGGAGATTCCCATCACCGCCGCCCGTAGTGTTCCGAGTCTCATCGAGGTCGCGGCGATGAACACCCGCTTGCGTCATCTGGGCACGGATATGGCCTTGGACTTTTCCCGCGCCGTCTCGCATGAGATTGAACGCAAGGCCAAGAACAGGAAGAAAGAGAAGTGAAGTCTATGTCTTTTCCGCTTTTGAACAATGTCCATGTATTCGACCCGCTGCCGAATTCTTTCCAGATAGGGCCGTTGGAGGTCTATTTTTACAGTCTCTTCATTGTGGCCGGTGTCATCATCGCGCTTTGGCTCGGTCTGAGGGAAGGGCCGAAGATCGGCATTTCCAAGGACCATATCATCGACGGTCTGCTCATCATCCTGCCGCTTTCGGTCCTCGGCACGAGACTGTGGTATGTGGCGTTCCAATGGGACCAGTTCCGCGGGGACCCGCTATCGATCATCGCCTTCTGGCAGGACGGTTTCCGGGGACTCGCCATCCATGGCGGGTTTGTGACGGCTTTTGTGGCGACATTGATCTATACGAAAGTCCGCGGCATCAACTTCTTCCGCGGCATCGACCTCATGGCGCCCGGCTTCCTCATCGCCCAAGCCCTCGGCCGCTGGGGGAACTTTTTCAACCAGGAAGCCCACGGCGGTGTCATCGGCGGATTGACGAACGGCTCCGCGGCGCTTTCGCTAGACCAACAACGCGCTTTTCTCAGCGGTACGCTCCGTCTGCCGGATTTCATCGTCGACCAGATGTATTTCACCGCCCGCATGCGTCCCTATTCCGCGCTCGGTGACCAGTATTTCCACCCGACCTTCCTGTATGAGTCGCTTTGGAACATCCTCGGTTTCATCATCATGCTCATCCTGCGGCGGACCCCCCTCATCCGTACCGGGGACCTCGTGGCGTTCTATCTCATCTGGTATTCCGTGGGACGTTTCTTCATCGAGTTCCTCCGGACGGACGCCCTCATGATCGGCGACACCGGGCTCAGGGCCGCCCAAGTCACATCGATCGTGATGATCCTCGGCGGTGTGGCGTTCTTGGTCCTGAACCACCTCGTCTGGAAGAACAAGCGCTATGAACAAGTCCTCGAAGAGCATAAAGCATGAATCCAAGGAGGCTTTAATATGAAAGACGTCATCATCATCGGCGCCGGTCCCGGAGGGATGACGGCCGCCATCTACACCCAGCGGGCCAATCTGGAGACAACCATCATCGAGAAGGCCGCCCCGGGCGGCTACATGGTGAACACCTACGAGATTGAGAATTATCCCGGCTTCGGGAAAGTGAGCGGTTATGAGCTCAGCGAGAAGATGTTCAACCACGTGCAGGAACTCGGGGTGGAATATCTCTATGGTGACGTGACGAAAATCGTCGACAAACGGGAGAAAAAGGAGGTCCATACCGCCGACGGGAAGGTGCATGAGGCCAAAGCGGTCATCATCGCGACCGGTACCGTACCGCGAAAGACGGGAGCGAAGAATGAGGAGAAGTTCTTCTCACGGGGCATCAGTTTCTGTGCCGTTTGCGACGGCGCGTTCTTCAAAGGGAAGGAAGTCATCGTCCTTGGCGGCGGCAACAGCGCCCTGGACGAGGCGATCTATCTCACCTCGATGGATATCAAGGTCACCATCGTGAACATCCTCGATTCCCTGCAAGCCGACAAGGGCACGGTGGAAAAGGCGAAAAAGAACGAGAAGATCGAGTTCCTCCTCGGTCACGAGGTCACGGAGTTCAAGGGGGATGCTTCCCTGGAAGCCGTGGAACTCCGCGATGTCAAGACCAAAAAGACCTTCAAGAAAGCCGTCGCCGGCGTTTTCGTCTTCATCGGCCAGATTCCGAACACATCCTTCCTGCAAGACCTTCCCATCCTCACACCCCAGGGATATGTCAAAGTGAACGGACGCATGGAGACCGAAATCCCCGGTATATTCGCCGTGGGGGATGTCATCGAGAAGGACCTGCGCCAGATCGTGACAGCCACGGCTGACGGGGCCGTCGCCTCCCAGGCGGTTTCCCGCTATCTCGAAAGAATCGAACAATGAGCGGTGGAAAAACGATGCCCGGCATCGTTTTTTCATTGCGTTTGCGCTATAATATGTGGGGGTGGAGGCGTTGGTCGGGTGGCTGTTCTATGTGGTTGTCTATGGTCTTTTGGGCTATTTTCTTGAACGCCTCATCGACCTCGTCTACTACGGCGACTTTTTCGACGGGACCATACTCGCCCTTCCCGTGCAGCCGATGTATGGCATCGGCACGACCCTTTGCATATTCTTCCACATGTGTTATAAAAAAAGCACATTGCCGAGTTGGCTGGGCGTCACACTTCTCGTCCTCGCCGCCTATACGGCCGTGGGACTCACCGAACTCACGACCCACACGCTCCATCGGCTGCTCACGGGCAAGAACCTCTGGGATTACCGGCATGCGTTCCCTTTCTGCCCTTCCGCGGCCATCTGCATCGTACCTACCGGGGCGTTCGCCTTATTGGCGCTGTTCGTGGCGCGTTTCATCCATCCGCACGTGCATTTCTTGACCACGTATGTGGCGGGGTGGATGAAACTCCTTCTTGTCATACTTGTCTTGATTGATATCTTCTTCTCATACAGCGGGGTGGTCTTACTGTGAGACGTACGGATTATCTTGTAGCGGCTGTCGGGGCCGTCACGGTCTTTCTTCTCGTTTTTCCGCCCACACACCGGGCCTTCTTCGGGTTCACCGACCGCCATTATCTTCTCGGTGGTTTCATCAAGTTCTTTCTCTTCGCCACATTCGGCGACCTCATCTCCCGTCGCATCCGCCATGGGGACTGGCGGGTGCCCGGGCTCATCTACAAAGCGCTTGCCTGGGGGATTCTCGGCATCTTCATCGTCATCGCCTTCCGGATTTTCACCGCAGGGATCGCCGGTCTCCAGGAAACGGGCGTCCTACCGGGCGCCGGTGTGACCTTCCTCTTCGCCTTTTTCACGAGCCTCTTCATGAACCTCTTCTTCGCTCCGGCGATGATGCTCGTCCACCGGGTGAGCGACCAATTCATAGACATGCGTGTCAAAAACACTGGGAAATCGCTTAGAGAGGCTGTCATGACTATTGACTACCCGGCGTTTGTCGGCATGTTGGCCAAGACCATACCGCTTTTCTGGATTCCCGCCCACACCATCACGTTCTTGTTGGAAGAGCGTTACCGGGCTTTTTTCGCCTCGCTTCTGGGGGTCATGCTCGGACTGTTGTTGAATCTTTTCAAAAAGAATGTCTGAGGTGACAAGCGATGTCATTTACATCCGACACGAAACAAGAGCTCCTACGGCTTCCCGACGGTGATTCCTGCTGCAAGGTGGCCTCTCTTAGCGCCATGCTCGCCATCGGTGGCTATCTTTCGCTGTCGGCCTCGGGGATTCGCCTCGCATTCCAGACCACGAGCCTCCCCTTGGCCCGAAAAGCGATCAAACTGCTCAAAGGGCTCTACGGCATCGAGGTCGAAGTGCTATCCAAGCGCACAGTCCGGCTCAAGAAACGGGACCAATATATCATCGTCGTCAAGGACAAGGTCACCCTCATCATGCGGGAACTGTCCCTCATGGACGAAGAACGCGGTTTCGCCCGGATGGTGGACGACAGTCTCGTGTTCAACGACTGTTGCAAACGGGCGTATCTCCGGGGCGCCTTCCTGACGGCGGGCTCCATCAACCATCCCCGGAGTTCCAGCTACCACTTGGAAATCGCCGTGGAACACCATTCTTTGGCCGAAGACCTCCGCGACCTCATGAACACGTTCGACCTCAAGGCGAAAGCGCTCCGGAAGAAACAACGCTCCATCGTCTACATCAAGGAGAGTGAACGCATCGCCGATTTCTTGCGTATCGTCGGCACTTCCCAGGCACTCTTCACTTTCGAGGACGAGCGCATCAAACGCGATTTCATCAACTCCATCACCCGGGTGATGAACATGGAGATCGCCAACCAGAACAAGACATTTGTCGCCGCTGACAACCAACTGAAGAACATCGCCATCATCGAGAACCTCCTAGATGTCGAAAGACTCCCTTCAAGCATGCGGGAAGCCATCCGTTTGCGGAAAGAATACCCGGAAGCATCATTGAGCGAGTTGAGCGAACAAAGCGAAAAACTGTTTTCCAAAAGGATTTCCAAATCCGCCCTCAACCACCGTTTCCGGGCACTCGCCCAGAGGGCGCAGGAAGCATTGGAGGCCTATTATGACGAAGGATAGGATCGGCGTCGACCTCGTCGAACTCGATGAGATCGAGTCACGTTCGACGGATAAATTTGTAAGTCGTCTGCTTTCTGACGAAGAGAAGCGAATGTATGATAGAATCAATGACAGAAAGCGCAAAATCGCTTTTCTGGCCGGAAGGTTCGCCGCCAAGGAGGCCTATACCAAAGCGTATGGCTCCTTCGACGAGCCCTTGAACTTCCGGGATGTCGCCATCTTGAACGACGATGCCGGAGCACCGTATGTCGTTTCCAAATACCGCCCCGAAGACACCGTCCTCATCAGCATTTCCCATTCCCGCCGTCATGCGGTGGCCTTCTGCATGGTTCGTATCGAGGAGTGATTCCATGAAACGTTTATTGTTCCTTCTCATCACCTTTTTCGGTCTTTTTTCGCTTGCTGCTTGCAGCGGGCGGTATTTCGGTGAGTACCGTTCCCGCGATTTCGAGCATATCAACCACTGGGAAGACTTCAATGATTTGGGCTATGACGAACCTGTTTTTGTCTACATATATGACCGCGATTGGAAAGGCACCTATCGCCAGGGGAACATCGTCGCCAATGAAGAGGTGTACCGTTTCGGCAAGGAGAACGAGTTCGGTATCGAGATGATTCTCATCAACAGCCGCGAAATGCAGGGAGACCGACAGATGGCGGGTGTGTCCTCGCCGTCGATGCATCACGCGCAATTGCTTCTGGTCGAAGAGGGGCTGATCGTTGACGAGGCCCTGAGCGCCCGGGAGATTCTCGAATGGATCGAAGCGATGGAGAAAAGTGAATACGACTGGCCGATTGCCATCGAAGATGACCAAGAATAAAAATACCTTAGGCAAGCGATTCACCGCTTATTATACCTGCAAACAACCGACTTCTTCATCAACCGCGAGGTGATATCCATGGAGATACAACAATATAAGCCCGGCCACGTACGCAAAGTCGTCCTTCTCACCATGATCGCGTTCATCGCCCTTGTGACACAGGCATGTGGGCGGACGCTGGAATACGAGACTTTCGAGCACATCCGCGATTGGGAAACGGATTTTGCGTCCATCACGGAAAAGGAAGAGGGCGTCTTCTTGATCTACTCTTATGCCGTGTGGTGTCCCGCTTGTGCGGAAATCAAAGAGGATGTCCTTGCCTTCGCCGATGACGCCCCCCGAGGATACAACACCTATCTGCTCGACGTGAGCAATATCCGCGGTGAATGGCCCTTCGAACCGGGCGGCACCTCGATTCCACGCATGTTTGTCATCGAGGAAGGTGAGCTTGTCGATGAAGTGGTGGGGATGTTCGACATCCCTGAACTTTTGGATGAGATCAGAGGCGGTGACTATGCCCCATGACCCTTCAGAACGACACAAAAGGCATCATCGATGAACTGGCCCATAAACTCCATAAGGAGCCGAAAACGATCCGGACGGTGCTATCCTTGCTCGAGGAGAACACCGTCCCTTTCATCGCCCGTTATCGCAAAGAGATGACCGGCAGCATGGACGAAGAGGCCTTGCGGGAAATCCACAAGGCCTATCGCTACGAGAAGACCCTGAAAGAGCGCAAGGAGGATGTGATCCGTCTTATCGACGAAAAGGGTCTCTTGACGCCCGCCTTTCGGGCCGAGATTCTCGCGGCTGCGCGGATGGTCGATGTCGAGGACATCTATCGTCCCTATCGCGAAGAGCGGAAGACCCGGGGAAAAGAAGCCGAGAAGAAAGGGCTCGGACCGCTCGCAGAAAGGATGCTCGCCCTCCCCGACGACTTCGCGGCCGAAAAGGAGGCCGCGGCCTATTTGTCGAGCGATTGCGAGGATGAAGAAGAAGCCTTGGCGGGAGCCCGGGATATCGTCGCCGAACGAATCGCTAAAGACACGGAGTTCCGCAAGTATGTCCGCGCCCACATGGAGAAGCAGGGACGCCTCGTGGCGAAGAAGCGCAAGACCGCACGTGACGAGAAAGAGAAATACCGGATGTATTATGATTACGCGGAGCCTTTGTCCAAGGTCAAATCCCACCGCGTGCTCGCCCTGAACCGGGCTGAAAAGGAGAAAATCCTCTCTGTGGGCCTGCAAACGGATGATGAGCCCGTTTTCAGCCGGCTGGAGGCTTTCATCAGAAAGAATCCGGCTTCTCCCGCCGCTCATCACGTGCTGGCGGCCGGGAAGGATGCATATCGTCGTCTTGTCCGCCCCGCGGCCGAACGCGATATCCGGAAAATGCTGACGGAACGGGCCGAAGAGGAGGCCATCGGGATCTTCTCGGAGAACCTGAAGAACCTCCTTCTGCGTCCGCCTTTGAAGAAAGAACGCATCATGGGGATCGACCCGGCTTTCCGCACCGGATGCAAGTATGCGATTGTCGACGGCTCCGGAAATCCGGGAAAAATCGGCACCGTTTATCCGCATATAGGTGGGAAATCGCTAAAAGAAGCCGAGAAAGAAATGACAAACCTGATCAGTGCTTACGACCTGGAAGTCATAGCGATCGGCAACGGCACCGCCTCAAGAGAGACGGAAGCCTTTGTGGCGGGCATATTGGAAACGACTAGCAGTGATTGCCGCTACATGATCGTCGATGAAGCCGGGGCATCGGTCTATAGTGCCAGTCCGCTCGCCAGAAGGGAGTTCCCGGATTTGCAAGTCGAGGAAAGGAGCGCCATCAGCATCGCAAGAAGGGTGCTCGACCCCTTGGCGGAACTTGTGAAGATCGACCCCCGTTCCGTGGGTGTCGGCCAATACCAACACGATGTGGACCAGAAGAAACTCGAGGAAGCACTGGATTTCGTCGTCTCCACGGTGGTGAACCGGGTCGGGGTGCATGTCAACACGGCCTCGCGGGAGATTCTGGCCCGGGTTTCCGGCATATCGCGCGGTCTGGCCGAGGGGATTGTCTCCCACCGGGACCGGGAAGGGGCTTTTTCGGATCGTGGTGCTCTCAAGAGGGTCAAAGGCATGGGACCTGTCTCGTATGAACAGGCGGCCGGTTTCTTGCGCATACGGGACGGGAAAGAACCGTTCGACAAGACGGCCATCCATCCCGAGAGTTACGATTTGGCGGCACGACTGCTCGCAACCCTCGGTCTGCAAAAAGATGATCTGGGTACCGAAAAAGCCAAAGAGGCTGTCGGAAGAGCCGATGCCGCCAGTCTAGCGAAAGCCGAAGCCGCCGGTCTGCCGACCGTCGAGGACATTCTCGAAGCGTTCGCCGCTCCTCTTTTCGACCCGCGTGACGAAGTGGAGGCGCCCATTCTCAAAAAAGGCATCACAACCCTGGAGGATCTTTCGCCCGGTATGTCCTTGCGAGGTGTTGTGCGCAATGTCGTCGATTTCGGTGCTTTCGTGGATTGCGGGCTGAAAAACGACGGACTTCTGCATATATCGAAAATGAGAAAGGGATATGTCCGTCATCCGATGGACGTCGTCAAAGTCGGTGATGTGGTCGAGGTCTTCGTGGAGACCATCGACAAAGAGCGAGAACGGCTCTCTCTGACGATGATTCCTCCGCGATGAGGCTTTGTTGTCCAGTTGACAGTGAGAAGATTATGTATTATCATAAAGTAGCTTGTTGGGGGAGTAGTACTCAAGCTGGCTGAAGAGGTGCCCCTGCTAAGGGCATAGGTCGGGTTAAACCGGCGCGAGGGTTCAAATCCCTCCTACTCCGCCACTTGGCCCGTTGGAGAAGTGGTTTAACTCACCAGCCTTTCACGCTGGCATGCACGGGTTCGAATCCCGTACGGGTCACCAACTGAGAATCGTCTGAATTCCCTGTCTTCACAGGGAATTTTTCTTTATGGGGTTTCCGGCGTGTTATACTTATTGTGAGACCGGAAAGGGGGAACGAGCATGTGTGGACGATTCACCCTGGCCGTCAGTGAAGGCGAACTGCGGGCGTATCTCCAAGATGCCTACGCAATCGAGCGGTTTCCCGACTTCCTCGGCCTCCCCCGCTACAACATCGGTCCCGGACAGGATGTCGTCGCAGTCATCAAGAAAGACGGGGGTTATCGGGCGGGTCCGCTTCACTGGGGGTACATACCGCCGTTCATCAAGGATCCTGACAAGGCCAGGAAGATCATCAATGCCCGGGGAGAGACCGTTTCGGAGAAACCGTCGTTCCGGGACAGTTTCTTGCGTCGCCGCTGCATCGTGCTCGCCGACGGTTTTTACGAATGGAAGCGGAGTGCAACCGGAAAAACGCCTTATCGCTTTGTGGGAAAACGGCTGAAAATCTTACCTTTTGCCGGTCTATGGTCGACACATACCGCCCGTGGAGAGAAGGTCCATGCATGCACCATCATCACCACTGAGGCCAACAGTACCGTGGAGGGCGTACATGAGCGGATGCCCGTGATTCTCGGAAGCGAGGCTCAAAAACTATGGTTGGATCCGAACATGAAGAATACAGAGACTCTTGAAGGCTTATTAGAGCCATTCCCCGCCGATGAGCTCCACGCATATGCCGTCTCTTCACTGGTGAACAACCCCGCCCATGACAACGAGGATTGCATAAAGGAGATTGAATGAAAGAATGACAATACCTGAAACAAGAAGTCAGCGGTGGTCACCGACCCGACACCCCTCCATGTCCGTCTTGGGAGGAGTCTATGGATGATCGTCTCAAAGCGTTGTCCCCCCTGGACCGCGCCGCACTTTTCCCGGTGATCCTTCGCCGATATGATCCCTCATGGCGGGAGTGGTTCGCTTGCGAGTCCGAAAGACTCTCGCTTCTTCTTCGGGAGGACATCCACCGTCTGAGCCACATCGGCTCGACCGCTGTCGAAGGTCTGTTGGCAAAACCGACGGTGGACATCCTCTTGGAGGTGAAGGACGGGTGTGAAACCGCCGTTCTTGTGGAAGCGGCTGAAAAGGCGGGATATTTCTACGACCCGGAAACATCCCCGCCCGGGGTACCCATGGTCTTCATGAAGGGATACACGGCCGATGGGTATGAAGAAAGGGTCTTCCATCTCCATGTCCGGCCGGCCGGCATGAATGACGAGCTCTACTTTCGCGACTATCTCCGGGACCATCCCCGTGTCCGGAGTGAGTATGCGGAATTGAAGAAGAGACTCGCACAAGAGTACAAGCATGACCGGGAAACCTACACCGGCGAAAAGACCGACTTCATCAAACAACATACCCAAAATGCCAAAAAGCTCTATGGCAAGAGTTACGACCCTTGAATCCAGTCCTTTTTCACATCAATCGGCGTGTGCGCCGATCAAACCGGAAGGAGGTGTGCTTGGTGGAGAAAGAAAAGGGGAAAATCGCACAAGTTGGTCCTTATGAAGTCGAATTGCGGAAAGGCAAGACCTATGCTTGGTGTCGTTGCGGCTTGAGCGACAAACAGCCTTTTTGCGACGCCTCACACAAACAGACATCGTTCAAACCGGAAATGATCAAGGCCGATGAGGACAAGAAGGCCTACCTTTGCGGCTGCAAGCAAACGAAAAACGCCCCGTACTGTGACGGGACGCACCGGAAACTCTGATTTTACCAAACCACATGAATGGAAGACGGAGAAGGCGTCTTCAGGACCTCGAGGAGGGTTTTCTCATGTATGAGCCGAAACAGGTATCCAAAGTGACCACCGTCGCCGGACTCGTGTTCGAAGGGCTCGGATTGGTGGCGATCATTCTCGGTCTGGCCGTGGTCATCGTTCTTGCGGGGCAGGGCCGTGACTTCTTTATGGCCCGGGATTTGACGGAGGCGCAGGTCGACATCGTGTTGCTCGTGTTGCATGTGCTCGTCGTCTTTCTTGTCGTGCTCGGATTCGTTGTCCTGGTCTTCTTCGTTGTGAACCTCTATCTATTCACCCGTCTTCTGAAAGGCGGGTTCACACCGGACCAGGCGAAAAACGTCCATCTCTACCAAGCCATTTGGGGAGGCGTGAACCTCCTTTTCAACCAGATTGCGGGGGTATTGTATCTCGTCAGTGGATTGAGCGCCATCTCCGACAAACATCCCCCCTCTGACACATCTTGAGAGGCGAGTTTCAGGAGTCGCATTTCATGGCTTGGATGAGCATTTCGGCGGTTTTCATGTTCGTCGCTAACGGAATCTCATAGACATCGCTCAGGCGGAAGAGCGCGGAAACGTCCGGCTCATGCGGTTGGGCGGTCAAAGGATCCCGGAAGAAGAACACGATATCGACTTTGCCTTGGGCGATCCGGGCGCCGATTTCCTGGTCGCCTCCCATCGGGCCGGACTTGAAGAGGCGTATCGATAGCTCTGTGGCTTCACGGACTCGTTCCCCGGTTGTTCCCGTGGCGATGAGTTGATGTTGCGCAAGCGTTTCCTCATGGTTCACACAAAACCGAATCATGGCTTCTTTCTTTTTGTCATGGGCGATCAGGGCGATATTCACGGGCATCATCCTTTCCTGTCCTCATTATACATGAGGTGCTCCATTCATGATATAATGTCTTTGGTGATTTTCATGTTTGAGAGACGCTATCTTGTCGGCAAGAACGATGTCGATGACTCGAAAAGACTGAACATATCGAGACTCATGGAACACTTGAACGACATCATGGAATTGAATGCGGAAAGTTACGGCGCCGGGGCGCAATGGCATCTGGAGAGGGATCTCGCCTGGGTCTTGGCAGAATATGCGATCGAAGTCAAAAGGCTTCCCCTTGAGGGAGAAATGATCCATGTGGGGACACGGCCGTATTCGTTCAAGAGGTCTTTCGGTTATCGTCTCTATCGTGTCCGGGATGAAGAAGGCGAAACGATCATCGAGGGAAAGGGCAAATTCCTGCTCATCAATATCCGCACGAAAGCGATCGTGAGACCCTCGTCCGATATGCTCGCCAAGTTCACGGACGCCCGCAAGGAGCCGACCTCGCTTTCCTTTCCGAAATGGCCCGACAAGCAAGGGTCCTTCATCAAAGCGAAGACACTCACGGTGACGGACGCCGACATCGACCAAAACGGCCACATGAACAACGCCCGCTATGTCCGTCATGCCGGGGTGGCCCTCAAAGAGTCGGGGGAGGATTTCCGCTCCCTGAAGGGGATCCATGTCCGTTATCGCAAAGAGGCGTTCAAGGGAGATGAACTCCACCTCTCTCTCCACCGGCTTGTCGGAGGGTTCTATGTGGCCATCCGCCGTCAAGGGGAACTGACCACCGAGATAATGTTCATCCATTGATGCATTTGGCTTGTCTCGCACAAGCCTTTTTCTTTGGAGTGTATTCCTTGAGGGGATATGTCGCACCGGGTTATAATCGGGACAAGGACAGAGCGAATGTGGAACCATAGCGATAGGGAAAGCATTGGCTCACGAGAGCTGTCTCAAGATTGCGGCGCTCCTGAAAGACCATGAGCTCTGCGTATGTGAACTCGAGGATATGCTCGATATCCGTCAAGTGAACTTATCCAAGCATCTGCATAGAATGAAACAGGCGGGGCTTGGCGATTCCCGTCGTGAAAGCAATGTGTTCAAAAAGAGAATCGCACATGAAAGTGAGCACGTCTTCAGAAGGAAGGCTTTTCGTCTTGGGCGTGAACATGATCATATTTCCGGGCTTCACGAAGTCCTAGAAGGAGGGTGAGTGTCTATGGAGTTGAAAGTCTTGAACATGAGTTGTGGCCATTGCAAGGCAACCATCGAAAAAGCTTTGGCGGACGCCGGTTATGATGATATCCATGTGGATTTGGACAACAAGACGGTGAAAGTCGCCGCCGCCGACGAGGAGGCCGTACGGAAGGTCATCGAGGCGAAAGGATACCAGGTGG
Source organism: Mollicutes bacterium (assembly GCA_003551455.1). Next base: position 20,177 of record PUMR01000020.1, read on the forward strand.
AATGAAGCGGAGGGAACCTCTGCTTCATTTTACGCACGGAGAGGAAATTGTAGAGTTGTAAATGATGTGAAACACAAAAGGAGTAAATAAAAGAAGTGATCTGCTATAATTGTGAGGTCTTAAAGGACATTGTAGTTATAGTGCTTATATGAGGTCTTGGAAGCTCTTTTCTGAAGCGGTGTCATCCATCCGATAGCACTGGAAGGTATGTTGTTGGAACGTCGCAAGTAAGCGCGCAGTTGTTTCTGGAGATCATC
>PUMR01000039.1 GCA_003551455.1 Mollicutes bacterium
CGCGGCCCTTTTCATCAAGCCTGATAGACGCACTCGCCCGCGATATAGGTCTCTTTGACCCGGGCAGTGCGGAGACTTTTCACATGGAGGGGATTGAACCCGCGGACGACGATGAAGTCGGCTTCATAACCCGATGCGATGCGGCCGAGACTCCTTTCGGAACGGGCGAAATGGGCGGGGGTTTCGGTGTAGGCCCGCAAGGCGGCCCGCAGAGGCAGGGCCTCTTTTTTCAGGAACGGGCGGCGCCGGAGGTCGCGGAGCGTCTTCCGCGTACAAGCGGTATAGAGGTTCAAGAACGGGTTCGACGGCTCGACGGGCGCGTCTGTCGACAATGCGACCGTGAGCCCCTTATCCCGCATCGTGTTGAAGAGATAGGCTTTCTCGGCGCGCTCGCCGAGTCTTTCCTGGACGAAAGCGTGGTCGGTGCGGATGAAGATGGGCTGTATGATCGCTCCGAGCTCCTCTCTCTTCATCGCCGATATCAATTCCTCGTTGGCAACTTGGGCGTGAATGAGAGCGTTGCGCCCCTTGTTCGCGCCTTCTTTCCGCAGTCTTTCCGCAAGGGTGAGGGCCTGGCCGATCGCCGCGTCACCGATGGCGTGGAAGGCGAAATCCATGTCGTTATCGGCGGCCTTCTTGGCGAAGGCATAGAGTTCTTCGTCGGTGAAATTCTGCAGCCCCCGCTCTTTGGGATCATCGGCGTAGGGAGAGTCCAGATGGGCGGTGCGGGCGCCGAGTGAGCCATCCAAGAACAGTTTCAAAGGACCGTTCTTGTAGCGGCCGAAGGCGGTGTCTCTGTCCTTTTCGAGGAAGCGGTCGAACTCTTCGCTATCCTTGGGGTGCACCTGTTCTTGGACGCGGATCTTCAGACGGCCTTCGGCGTCCAGTTCGCGAAAAGCGGAGAGGACGGTCTCGTAGGGGGACTCATAGACCGCGAAATCGTCGCTTTGCACGGCGGTGACGCCTTCGGAGAGGAGTTTCTCCTGGCCGAGGAGGATCTGGCGCTTGATGGTCGCTTTCGACGGATCGTCCAAGCGATGGAGTACCCATGATGCGGCCTCCTCTTTGAAATGGCCCTTCTCGAGGTCGTAGGCCGACGCTTTCTTCGGCAGCCGGCCGTGATGGTCTTTGGCCTCCTGGATCGCCTTCTCGTTCGCCACGACGAGATGGCCGCAGGTCCTGTAGATCGCGATGGGGTGTTCGCTCGAGGCCCGGTCGAGGTCTTCTTTCAGAAGGGGCCGCTTCTCTTTGAATCCCTCCTCATGATAGCCCCGACCGAGCAAGGGTCCTGTGGCGCGTTCTCGGAGGGCGCTGACCAAAGCGGCGATGGAGGTGTGGCGCGAGGCGTCGAAGATTTCCGCCATCTTGCCGATGCCGAGCAGGTGGAGATGGGCGTCGTGGAAGCCCGGAAGCACGACGGCCTCCTGCAAATCGACGACCCGGTCCAGGGGTCGCTTCAAAATCCTTTTCGCTTTGCCGACCTCGGCGAAACGGCCGTCCTCTACGATGAAGGCGTCCGCTTTGTTGAAGGGGATGTGGGCGTGGATATAGGCTGTACGCATGCTGGTCCTCCTCATGTGGGTAATCCTCTTAAATTATAGCATATCCGCGCTTCTCCTTGTCGCTATTCGCGAAAAGAAAAAGCCGGAAATCATCCGGCTTCGTCTTTCGAGGCTTCGACCATGAGTCGCACCATGAGATCGCTGAAGGCTTTCGGGTCCTCGATGGAGTAGCCTTCCATGAGCAACGCCTGGTTGTAAAGCAAAGAAGCGTAGTCGGCGACCCGTTTCTTGTCTTGGGCATGGACCTTCTGCAAGGCTTGGAAAAGTTCATGGTCGGGGTTCAGTTCGAGGATCCGTTTCGCCTTGACGCCTTCGGGCTTGTCGGGGAGTTTCTCGAGGATGCGTTCCATCTCGAGCGAGAGTCCCTCCCCCGCGACGAGACACACGGGGGCCTCCTGCAGGCGTCCCGACAAACGGACGTCCTCGACCTTGTCGGAAAGCGCCTTCTTGATGGCCTTCAAGAGTTTTCCGTGGTCTTTTTCCTTCTTTTCGATATCCTTCTTCTTGTCGTCGTCGACGAGGTCGCTCTCGGCCTGCTTCAAGGATTTGAACGGGACGCCTTCGTATTCGTTCAGCACTTGCACCATGAACTCGTCGATCTCCTCGGTGAAGAGGAGCGCTTCATAACCTTTTTCTTTCAAGGCGTCCATCTGCGGCTGCGAAAGGATGCTCTCTTTGTCCTTGCCGGTGGCGTAATAGATCGCCTTCTGGGCATCGGGCTTCCTTTCGAGATACTCGGCGAGACTGATGTAGTCGTCGCTCTTTGTGGTCTTGAACATGACGAGGTCCTTGAGTTTGTCCTTTTCGGCGCCGAACTTGTCGTAGATGCCGTATTTCAAAATGGAGCCGTAGGCCTCGTAGAATTCCACGTACTTGTCGCGGTCGTTCTTCTGCATCTTTTCGAGTTCGCTCTTGATCTTCTTTTCGATGTGGCTCGCGATACGCTTCAACTGGCGGTCATGCTGCAACATCTCCCGCGAGATGTTCAAAGAGAGGTCGGCCGAATCGACGAGCCCCTTCACGAAACGGAAATGGTCGGGTACGAGCGTCTCGTTCTTCTCTTCGATCATGACGCCTTTGGAATAGAGTTTGAGCCCTTTTTCGTATTTTTCGCTATAGAAGTCGAAAGGGGGCTTCTTCGGGATGAAAAGGAGCGCAGTATAGGTGAGGAGACCTTCGACGGAAGTGTGGACGGTGTGCATGGGATCCTCGAAATCGTGGAACTCGCGCTTGTAGAAGTCGGAAAGCTCCTCTTTGTCGATTTCCGACTTCGGTCGCTTCCAGATGGGGATCATCGAGTTCAAGGTCTCTGTTTCCGTGTAGGTTTTCGGCTCTTCTTCGTCGTCCTTCTTCTCTGCTTCTTTCTCGACTTCCATGCGGATGGGGTGGCGGATGTAGTCGCTGTACTTTTTGACGAGGGAGCGGATGGTCCCCTCTTGCAGATACTCGGAATAGTTCTCTTCGTTCTCTTCATCGTCTTTCCGCAAATAGACGGTGATGTCGGTGCCGATGTCTTCTTTCTCGGTCTCGGCGATGGTGTAGGTGGCCTTGCCGTCGCTTTTCCACTCATAAGCTTTCCCGCTGTAGGCCGAGCGGGTCCTGACAACGACTTCTTCAGCCACCATGAAGGCGCTGTAGAAGCCCACGCCGAACTGGCCGATGATGTCCAAATCCTTCTTCTCGAGTTTTTCAAAGAAGGTCTTGGAGCCGCTTTCGGCGATGGTGCCGAGTTCGCTCACGAGTTCTTCTTCCGTCATGCCGATACCGTTGTCCTTGATGGTGAGTGACCGGTTCTCTTCGTCTCTCGCGATGAATATCTCGTACTCGTCCGCGCCATCGACTTTGTCATCGGTGAGCGAGAGGTGGTGGCGCTTGTCGATGGCGTCACTCGCATTCGAGATGAGCTCGCGCAAAAAGATCTCCTTGTGGGTGTAGATGGCGTTCACCATGAGGTCGAGAAGTTTTTTCGACTCGGTCTGGAACTCTTTGGTCTTTGCCATGAAAAATCCCTCCAATCCAATATGATTTTAGGGATTTGCCGGCTGCTTGTCAAGTGATTGGCGGGATTTCTCCCCTTTGGTGGTCGCTTCTTTCGACCCGGACGCCACTGCATGGGCGAGACATGAAAAAAGCCCGCACATCGTACGGGCTTCGGATAGGTCATTTCTGGACAAGTTTTCTGACGGCTTCATAGTCGGGGTGGTTCGTCATCTCGGCGACATATTCGCGGTGGATGATTTTTCGCTCCTCATCGAGCACGAAGACGCTGCGTGCCTGCAAGCGGAGCTCCTCGATCAGGGTGCCGTAGTTCATGGCGAAATCGAGGTCGCGATAATCCGAAAGGATGGTGATCCTTTCGAGGCCTTCGGCTTCGCAGTAGCGTTTATGGGCGAAGGGGAGGTCGTTCGACGCGGTGATGACCCGGACATCGTCACGGGCTTCGAGTTCGCGGTTGAAGGTCTTGGTCTGATGGCTGCAAAGCCCGGTGTCCACCGAGGGGACGGCGCTGATGACGATGTAGGGCTCGTCGAAATCGCTCATGCGCACCACTTGCATGTCTCTGTCCAAGGCTTGGAAATCCGGCGCCTTGTCGCCGACGTCTTTCGTCTTGCCGAGAAGTGTCACCTCGTTGCCGTTGAAGGTTCTTTTCAAGGAGAATCCCTCCTTATCCTAGACTGAGTTCATTGTAGCATGTCGTCGAGCTTTCATGGCGTCACACGCTCAAGAAAAAGGCGCAAATCCATGCGCCTTGGGTCATCAATCGTCGGCATGTCTGCGGATGAGATTCTCGCGGATGTTCCAGAGCTTCTCGGAGAGGTCGACATAGTACTGATGAGGATAGTCGAAACGTTTGACTTCTTCCCAGAGGGAATCCATCTCCTTTTGACAGTGTTTCTTGATGGCTTCGATGCCGGGGAGGTCATAGACCCTTTGTCCGTTTCGGAAGATGGGCAAAAGGAGATTCTTGACGGAATAGTCGGTGAAGGTGGTCTTCTTCCAGGTGTGGACGGGATCGAAGATGGTGAGGGGCTTATCCTCGTCGATGGTCTCGTCATGCACCGTCAAGAGGTCGGCGGCGGCCGATCCCTCCTTGTCGTAGATCCTGTAGAGTTTCTTGAAGTGCGGGATGGTGATCTTGTCGGGATTGTCGCTAATCTTGATCTTGGGGACGATCTCGCCGTCCTCTTCGGCGGCCACGAGCTTGTAGACGCCGCCGAAGACGGGATCGCTCTTCGCGGTGATGAGCCTTTCACCGACACCGAAGATGTCGATGGGCGCACCTTGGGTCAAAAGGGCGCGGATGATGTATTCGTCCAGCGCGTTGCTCGCGACGATCTTGCATTCAGCGAGACCGGCTTCGTCCAACATCTTCCGCGCTTGTTTGGAAAGATAGGTCAGATCCCCCGAGTCGATGCGGACGGCGTATTTTTTCACACCCTTCGGGACGAGGACCTCCTTGATGACGCGGATGGCGTTGGGGATGCCGCTTTTCAAGGTGTCGTAGGTGTCGACGAGAAAGGTGCACATGTCGGGATAGAGTTCGGCATAGTGCTTGAAGGCCTCATATTCACTCGCGAACATCTGCACCCAGGAGTGGGCCA
>PUMR01000057.1 GCA_003551455.1 Mollicutes bacterium
ACGAGATAACTCGCGACCACGATGAGGGTCAGCGTCACCGCCGCCACATCGACATTCTTTGTCAGAAGGAAATGGACGATGGCCCCGACGGTGGCCAGAAGGAATACCGAGAGCCAAAGGACGGCAATCATGCTTCCGGTCAAGAAAACATTCGCGACAATCCCCGCGATGAGCCCCACGACAAGCAGGATGAAACTCGTCCTGAGCAAACGGAAACGGCGGAAGGCGCCAAACGTTTCGCTTTCTTCTTGCAACCGGCTCAGATTCTTGTCGGTCATGTTGCCTCACACCTCTTTGGCTTTGTCCTGTCCCCTTCCCGGATTCTTCCCTTTCAGGATACCACAGAATGGCGCCGTTGACCGCAAAAAATGATGGATTTGTCTTCTCCCGTGCCATATTTGCGATAACCACGGACCATCTTCATCGAGAAATGGCAGGGTCACAACTTGTGCTCCCACTTTCCAAGATCCGACCGATATGGGTTTATCGATGGGCAAGAGAATGATGATTGTTGTTCGTTCTAAGCGTGTGTGAAAGACTTTTCCCCTGTTCTTGGCGATCGTTTGAAAAACGGAATCTCAGAAATCTAATATAGGCCCCTCTGGAACATCCGGATTTACATCCTCTTATGGAGTTGAGTCTTTCCAGAATGTATCAGTGTCCAAAAATATAATGACAATCAGAAACTTCTGTCGAAAAAGAAGGGTTTCAAAAGCAAAGAACCGCATCATCACATGGAACCATGTTCATGGCAATGTGCGGTTCTTCCAACTCGTCTGATAACTCTTTGATAGATGCAATATCAATCTTTTTCGTAGACTGTTACTCCGGATATGGTCACGGTCATGCCCGGATTGGGCATATCGATAAAAATATAGAGCGTATCTATGAAAATCCCGCTATTATCGAATATGTAAGTTAAGGTTGCGTCTCCGTTGGTCTCTGCCAATGGATCCGGACCGAGCGTTTCTGGTTCCTCACTTTCCTCTTCCATCGCCAGCACAGTGATGGTGGCATCATCCGAGTCCCCTTCAACCTCTATTTCGATGACCATGGTTACCACCGACTGAGTGATAACAAGATCAGAAACTGCAATTATTCCAGAAACACCCTCATGCACGTGCCCAGAATCGTCGCTGTGTTTAAAACGGACGATTTCGTCATCGATGACACCATTCATTATCATCGCAAAATAGTTCTCATCTTCTATCGTCCACCAACCTTCTCCACCTCCGGCATTCGTGAAATCCACCGATATGACTTCATCACCATGATCTTCCGGGCCCGGCTCTTCATCGACGACAATGTGGTCATCCCCGATGATCACCGCTTTATGGTAGGATAGTTCACTGTCATAGAAGAAATAGTAGACGGTCACCTGAGGATAGACTGTCGCCTCTTTTCCACCAACGAAGATGTCGGCAAGAGAACCGGTCAAATTGGCATTGGTAGCGTCATTACGCAATCCGATGTACTTGCCGTCATATAATTGGGTGGATTGGCCATTATGAAAAATACGCCAGTAACTGTGCGCAAAATCCCCCATGAGTCTCAAGAAGGGCGCTTCAATTCTGACAAGTTCTCCCATGAGGTCGGCTATATCGTAGTTGTCATAGTCCGGAGTCACAGCATGACTCGTATCATAGTTGATGGCATTGTCGGAAGACACAAGCAGCCAGTAATCGGGGTTTATAATACTGGCGATGCCATAGCTGATGTTGAAGGTGCCGGACACGACAACTTCATCCCCATGCACGAAAACGGAATCTCCGTGATGGACCGAAATCATTCTCGCTGTCAAGGGGTCTTGCAAAATGTAGCCTTCATCTGTGGTCGCCGCCACGACCCCCGTGACTGTCACAGGGGTGTCACTGGGATAGTCCTTGGCATAGATTGAATTGGGGCACTCGGCCTCCCTGTGGAAAGCGTCATAATACGCTTGCAGCTCATTTTGATCATCTTTGACAATGAGATATGCCCTGGCATAATGGGAATCTTCCTCCGGTAGCGTCATGAGGAATTCATTCGTGGTTCCCATGAACTTGGCACCCTGATAGAGTTCGATTCCATCCCCGACATAAGGGAATGGCTCGAAGGGAAAATGCACAATCGGGACGACTCCCGAGGCGAGCAGACCGTATTCGATAAGTTCATAGCCTTCGGGAATGAAGAACTGTCCCACATAGGAATGGTGGTTCAACCGAAGTTCATAGGGATAGCTCAAAGCGATGTAGGGTTCATCATCCTTGGGTTCACCCTCGTCAAAGACGGCGGTGATGGTCATATCGTCGAGCAGGGTGAAAGAATATTCTTCTTGGTAGGAGACGATCCGGTTGCCGATGCGCCAGTAGCTGAAGTTCCCTTCGCCGGCTTCCACGGTAACGACCTCGTTGTAAGCAAAGGTGCCCCCTCCGCTTCCCCCTTCCACGGTGAGGTCGAATTCCAGCCCCTCATCATCGAGCACGTACTGGAGGACGAAGACGGTGTTTTCCGTGATGTTCGTCAACGGTTCGTCCCAAGCGGGATTGGCCACAACGAAATTGGGCTTGTCGGGTAAGGACTCCAGAGCGGGACCAACCGCATTTCCTCCGTCAGCCACATATTCGATGGCGATCTCGTCTTCGTTCGCATCCATGAAGACGGCGAGGTGCGCATCATCCGGGGAAAACAAGGCCTTGATGGTCATGCGATTGCGGATGACGAATTCATGATTGATGTCGAGGTCGGCACGAATCTTGCCGTTCACAATCCAATAGGCGAACTGATAGTGTGCATATTCGCCTTCGCCCACGGCGATGTCATCTGCAAAGGAGAGTCTTTCACCATAAGCCAAATCTCTGATTCTCACAAAAGGTTGATTCCCCTCATCGAAATAGGTGGTGAAATCGACGTCGATGATCTTGTCTGCTCCGCTCACATGAAGCAATGCGGCGCTGGTCAAAGACAAAAAGAAAAGGCAGGCGCACACTAACAGTCTCTTCACTGTTTGTCGCCTCCCAGGCCGAAAATCTCTTCACCGCAGCTCAAACTGGGGCCATGGTCAAGACTGGAAGCAATAGCCTCTTCCATCTCGAACACGATCACATCCACGCGCGGCTTCTCATAGTTTGGATCCCTCTTCACATTTTCCCTCCTCATGGGATTAGATTAAAACAGTATATAAAAAGAAAGCGTGGATGCAACAATACCCTTGTATACAAGCTTTCGATTACCGCTACTATAATTATACCCTGATGTTGAAGAATTATGTACAATTATTTTCTCTACTATCAGTCCTGGCCGAAGAAAGATGAAAGATATGAATTTCGGATTGAAAAAACAGCACAAGTCATCAAATCTGGGTTGAGGAAAAAGAAACACTTGCCCATATCGAACGTCAAAACCAGAACCCTTTCGATAATCTCCATTCATATGCGGCCTTATGAAATGATTGAAATGTCTTCTCCCACAAAAAAACCGGAAAGCCATAGACTTTCCGGCGGTAGAATCGGGAATACGGGACTCAATCGTCGAGCAGACGCTCGATGTCGCTTTCTTCATAGAGTTCATCGAATATCTTTTGCATCTGCTCTTGTTCTTTACCCATGATGTATTCTTCTTCAAGGTCCTCTTTCATCTCGTCGAACTCGGCGACTTCCTCTCCTTGTTCCTCCATGTGTTCCTTGCGGACTTCATACATCTCCTTGAGGTCCTCTTCGTCGACATCCACCTCTTCAAGGTACTGGTCGAAATACTCCTCTACGGTGAGTTCCGTGCGGATGACATCACGGAAAGACTCCTCGGTGTAGCCCGCAGCTTCGAGGGCGTCTTCGAAAGCCTCTTCCGTTTCAAAGTGCTCCTTCTGTTCCTGCCAGGCTTCGTCGACATCCGCCTCTGTGGCCTCGACACCATCGTCTCGAGCGGCCTGCATGAGTACTTTCTCTTGAATCATGGACTCCAAGGCCTGTTCCTCGATCTGTTCTAGGTACATCTCACCCTCTTCGCTGTCGAAATCGACATATTGTTCATACATGGAAACCATCATGTCGACCTGTTCCTGCCATTCGCTTTCCATGATTTTCTCATCGTTCACGATCGCGACCGGTTCATCCGAATCGCCGCAAGCGGCGAGCGTGGCCGTGATGAACATGGCGAACATCATCAGAAGAATCTTTTTCATCATTATCAATACTCCTCAGTTTTATTCCTTGACAGTCGCACATACTAACACACATGGAAACAGAATGCAATGCAGAGAAAACAAGTCACCATCTTTCCTTGCGAGGAGGTTTTGGGTATAATGATGGGTGATTCCCCTATGAAGGAGTGAGCGCCATGCGCATCCACCAAGACACCATCATCGTCTCCACCCCCGAACGGGAGACCTTCGTCGATGTCACGGAAAAAATCCAGCGTTTCGTGGCCGAACAAGGCTTCAAAGAAGGCATGGTACACCTTTTCGTCCCCCACACGACCGCCGGGGTGACCATCAACGAGAACGCCGACCCCACCGTCGTCTCCGACCTGCTTTTCGAGCTGAAGAAGAGTTTCCCCGACCGCAAGGAGTTCCGCCATGCGGAAGGCAATTCCGACGCCCACATCAAGTCTTCGCTCGTGGGGCCCGACCTCACCATCCCCATCCGGGGCGGCCAGATGCGGCTCGGGACCTGGCAAGGCGTCTATTTCACGGAGTTCGACGGTCCCAGAGACCGCAAACTCCATCTGCAGATCATCGGCGAATAGAAACGAGGGAGCCCGCGGGCTCCCTCGTTCTGTTTCAGATGTGGTCCTTGAACCAACCGGTGATCTCTCGCAAGCGCTTGATGCGGGCTTCGGGCTTGCCGCCACGGGAGAGGCCGTGACTTTCATCCTTGATCCAGACGAGTTTCGTCTTTACGCCTTCGGCCTGCAATACGGCATGGAACTGCTGGGCCTGTTCAATGGGGCAGCGGTGGTCCTTGTCGGCATGAATGAAAAGGAGCGGGGTCTTGACGTTCAAGGCGTATTTGATGGGGGATTGTTCGTAGA
>PUMR01000095.1 GCA_003551455.1 Mollicutes bacterium
GAGCTACGATAGAGGACAAAAAAGGCTCTATATAATTCTTATATAATTCTTATAGAATTATTATGGTAAGAGAGCGTCTCTTAGAGCTCCGCTCTCCCTTAATAAAAGAGTTTTTAACCCTTACGAATATTAAAACATACTAACCGAGCCCTTCCGTTATCATTACAAGCCACCACAGGCCGCAGGAGCCCCTGAAATCATTTAACCCTTACCACATACCGAGAAACAGAGATAATCCCTTACAGAGCCAATACGGGGCATTATATTATAATATACGGTTATTGAAAGCATAAAGCTATATTTTTTATTACTTTCAGTGGGAATTTTCCACTACATTAAAAGGAGGCCTACTCATACAGATTTATGAGAAAAAAGATCCGGCTAAACCATAATTTATTTATGTTATATTAATACATAATAGACATATATTGAAAGAGCTATAAACACTATTGACTTGCCACAAAAAATCTATTATACTATTGTTAAAGGTAAGTAAACAGTAAAATGAATAATCTAACAATATCAGAGCCAAGAGAGATAAAGACAGCCCCCAGCTACGGAGAGCTGACAGAGAGATTTCTCTCTTCTCAAGATGTTAAGCCCAGCTCCAGAAGGCTATACCGACGCACACTGAAACAGTATTTTAACTGGATAGAGGAAAAGCTGTTAAACTTAGAGGCGATTACCAGAAAAGAGATTATAGACTATAAACAGTATCTCTTAGACGCTGGGAAGAGCGAGCTCACAGTAGGATCTTATTTAAGCGTAGTAAGAAAGTTTTATGAATGGGCAGAGGCCTATAAATACTACCCAAATGTAGCGAAAGGGATCAAAACACCTAAGAGAGAGAAGGGGTTTAAAAAAGATCCCCTTACCATAGAGCAGATAAAGGAACTCTTGAGCTCTATAGAAACAGAAAGCCCTCAGGGGAAGAGGGATTACGCAATAGTCAATTTAATGATCAGAACAGGCCTCAGGACAATAGAGGTAATACGGGCTGACATAGAAGACATAGGCTATAAAGCTGGGGAAATGGTATTATTCATTAAGGGCAAGGGAAGAGACGCAAAAGACAATTTTGTAATTCTCACAGCCAAAGCCTATAAGCCTATTCTTGATTACTTGAGCACCAGAGGGAAAACAGACGGCTCAGAGCCGCTCTTTACCTCTATGAGCAATAACAGCAGAGGGGAGCGGCTTACTACCAGAACTATAAGCTTTATAGTGAAGAGCAGGCTAAAGGGCATAGGGTTAAGCTCTGGGAAGCTCACGGCTCACAGCTTAAGACATACGGCTGGGGTTAATGTGTTAAAAGCAGGGGGGGATCTATATACTACCCAGCTGTTTATGAGACATAAAGACCCAGCTACTACTCAGATCTACTTAAGGACAGTAGAGGAAGAGTTTAGAATAATGAACGCACCAGAAAAGCTATTAGATGAGAAGTTTTAATGACGCTAACACCGCTTAGGGTAAGAAGTGTAGGCCTGAGCCCCCTCAGGAGAGAAGAAACGCCTCTCCGCCGCCATTATTCGGAAGTATTAGGGCAGAACTACATAATAACGGAGAGTGGAGCTGTAGAGTTTGCAGACGGGGTAAGGTATTCCTCTAAAGAGTTAGGCCACATAAAAGGGATCAGTAAAGAAGAAATGAGAACCATACACGGCCTCAAGAAAGCCTTTAAGGGCTTCATAGCTGGAAGAAATAAACTCAGTAAACACAGTAAACAGAATAAACATAGTAAACAGGAGTAGCCCCTATGGAGATATTATATAACGCAATATACCCAGCCTTATATGAGAGAATAGAAACAGCTCTCCCAGAATTCGGGTTTAAAAGAACGGGCAGCGGCTATGTGTCTACTACGGACATAAAGGTAACTGGGGAGACGGGAAAGAGGGGGAAAGTTTACATATATGATAATAACATATCTCACATAATAGACTACACCAGAAGCCCTATAAGTATATGGGATTACATACAGAAAAAAGAAAACCTCAGCCAGCAGGAAACCCTGTTAAAGCTGGCCGATCTCTCAGGGGTTAGCCTTCCTCAGAACAACTACACCCCAGAAACCCTACAGCTCATAGAGAAAGAGAAAAGGCAGGCAGGGATCTGGGAAGAAGCAAACAGCTTTTTTATCAGTAGTTTAGAGAAAAATGAGACCATAATGGGCTATTTGCAGGAAAGAGGATATAAAGAGCATTACAATACTATGGAGCTGGGCTACATACCCTCTCAGGAAGCCCTAAAAAAATATTTGAGGGGTAAAGGATACGGCCAAGAGGAAATAGCCGCTATAAACCTAAATGCCGCTATAGGGGCTTCTCATACGCTTACTATACCTTTTAGAGATCATATAGGGAGAATAAAGGGCGTAGGTGTAAGGAATATTAGCTATGAGGTCGGAGACGGCAGGCCTAAGTATATGTATTCCACGGGGCTGGAGCGTTCTAATATACTTTTTAACTTAAAGAGCGTAAGGGGAGACAGAGACCTGATAGTAACTGAGGGGCTGTTAGACGCTCTTCACTCCGCCGCCAGAGGGATAGAGAATATAGTAGCATTAGGCGGCACTTCTTTAAACGCCTCTCAGATAGCATTAGCAAAAAAATACGGAGCTACTAAGATTACTCTCTGCTTAGATAATGACACAGAAGGCCACGCCGCCACACAGAGAGCCATAGGCAGTATTTTAAAGGCGGAAGGCATTAGGGCGTATATTGCAGAGCTCCCAGAGGGGATAAAAGACCCAGACCAGCTTATAAGAGAGCAGGGAGTAGAACACTTAAGAAAGGCTCTTAAGCAGGCCAAGCCCGTAGGGATCTACAGGGCGGAGACTATATTAAAGAAATATGCGGATCTGGGAGAGGATACAACCTATAAGGACAGGGATAACTTACTTAATGAAGTAACAGAGGAAGAGGCTAAATATGCTGATCCTTTAGAGAGACGGGATTTTATTAATACAGTTATCAGGGAGCTTCCAGCAGACTACAATATAACAGAAGAGATAATAAGAGATAAGGCTCAGGAGATTAGGGATATAAAGGAGAAGATAAAGGAAGAAAGAGCACTCAGGAGACTTATAAAAGACGCTGGAGAGTTAGCGGATACGGGGAAAATAAAGGCCGCCCATAAACTTATAGAAGAGCAGAGTAAGGCCATAAGAGTAGAAACGGCTAAGGATCTGATAGAGGCCTATACCTATGAAGACTGGGAAAAGGAAATAACCTCTACTCCAGACAGCCTTAGAACGGGGATAGCGGCTTTAGATGAGATCTTAGGAATACCTCAGGGGGCTATAACCCTCATAGCTGGCCGCCCCTCTCACGGAAAGACAACTTTACTGTATAACCTTCTGCTGTATATGGCGGCGGAGTATAAAGAAAAGAAATTTTATTTTTTTAGTTATGAAGAAAATAAGAAATTCATCTTAGCCAAGATTTTAAACAGACTGGCGGCTTATGAGATAACAGGCATAGACGGGAAGACTACATACGACAGGCTACACGGGTATTTAAGGGAAAGAAGAACCGACATAGCAGAAATAGAAGCCGCAAAGCAGACCCTTAAAGAGCTGTTAGAGGGCAATAGGATAGAGATAATAGATAAGCCCTACACAGTAGAAGAGCTCTCTAAGGTTATAGGATATAAGAAGATCAGGGAAGATATAGGGGCTGTATTTATAGACTATATTCAACGGATACCCACGGAAAGGCCTACTCATGATAAGAGAACGGAAGTAGCCCATATTTCAGACTACATATTACAGAATATCTCCAAGCAGTTAGAGCTTCCAGTAATATTAGGGGCTCAGCTTAACAGGGAAGTAAAGAAGAAAGAAATAGACGCAATTACAGAAGAGCACCTTAAGGAAGCAGGGAACTTAGAGGAAGACGCTAATATGATTATAGCCCTGTATAACAAAAGCAAGGATCAGCCGCCAGAAGACGGGATCAGCTGGCCGAGACGGGTTAATTTAGACATAAAAATACTCAAGAACAGAAACGGGATAGCTAACACTAAGGCAAGATTAGACTATGATAGGTATACAGGGTTTATTCAGTAATATGGGTAAACATAGTAAACAGTAAATTAATGGATTTAGTAAATTTAGTAACAATAAAAAAGAGGGGCTGAAATGAGCACAGTAATAGCAGTAGCTAACCATAAGGGCGGAGTAGGGAAGACTACCACAGTGGCGAGCTTAGGGGCTGGCCTTTCTAAGAAAGGGAAGAAGGTATTGCTCATAGACTTAGACCCTCAGGCTAATTTAACCCAGAGCTTTAGCATACAGGGATCTCAGAAGACCATATACGGAGCTCTGAGAGGGATCTACGGCCTTAATATAGAAATGCCCCTTAAGAAGAACTTAGGCCTTATTCCTTCTACGCTGGATCTCTCAGGGGCGGAGACAGAGCTAAGCTCAGAAACGGGGAGAGAATACATACTAAAAGAGCTCATAGAGCCAGCAAGGGCAAGCTATGACTATATACTGATAGACGCTCCGCCGAGCTTAGGGCTTCTGACGCTAAACGCCTTAGCCTCAGCTGATCAGCTCTTGATCCCTATAGAAGCCCAGTATTTAGCCCTACAGGGTTTAACCAAGCTCTTAGAGGTAACTGAGAAGATAAAGAAAAGAATTAATCCTAAACTGCGGATCTGCGGCGTATTAATAACCAAGTATGACAAGCGGAAAATATTAAACAGGGAAGTAGGGGAAAGCATAGCCGAACATTTTAAAGATAAGGCCTTTAAGATCAGGATTAGAGACAATGTAGCCTTAGCGGAAGCTCCAGCACAGGGGAAAGACATATTTGCATACTCCCCTAAAAGCTACGGGGCTCAGGATTATGAGGCACTAACTAAGGAAATATTGAAAGGGAGTAAAAGCCTATGAGTAAAAAAAGCTTTA
>PUMR01000090.1 GCA_003551455.1 Mollicutes bacterium
CCTTGTCTGTCGATCGTGACGATGCTGTCGTCTTCGAGGGCGAGATATTCGCTCGCGGCGGCGCAAAGGGCCGTCAAGTCGCTCGCGACGATCTTGTCTGAGCCGTTTTGGCCGATGAGCAACGGGCTCTTCCGTTTCGCCGCATAGAGGGTGTCGGGATTTCTCCTGTCCATCAACAACAACGCGTAAGAGCCTTCCAATAGGGCGAGGACACGGCGGAAAGCCTCCCCGACGTCCTCTTTTTCAGCGAAGAGCCCCAAAAGGTTGGCGATGACCTCGGTGTCCGTCGTGCTCTTTCTCGGAACGCCTTCGAGGTATGCTTCGGCCAAAGCCTTGTGGTTCTCGATGATGCCGTTGTGCACGACGATGAAACGGCCGTCGTGCGACTCGTGCGGATGGGCGTTCTCTTTGGTCACCCGTCCGTGCGTCGCCCACCGCGTATGCCCGATGGCCGCTTGGGCATCGCCTTCGGGAAGGAGGGCGACCAGATTGTCCAGGCGCCCCTTCTCTTTGAAAACGTGGTGGTCCGTGCTCGTTCCGTCATAATAGGCGATGCCGGCGGAATCATATCCCCGGTACTCGAGACGCCGCAATCCTTCCATGACATGTCTTTTCGCATCTTTCTCGCCGAGATAGCCGACAATTCCGCACATGTGTCCATCCCTCTTCCCTGTCGTTTTCGGATACGGACGTATTATAGCACAAGGAAAGAAAGGGGCGCAAGAAGATACACGCTCTCACAAATCCAGCGACTCGTGGATGAAGAAGGCCGCAAGGAGGAGCACCGCGGCGAAAAGAATCATGAAAAAGGGCGAAGCGAGAAAGGTGAACCCGCCATCGGAGAGTTGGTGGATGTTGGCGAAGAACGCGTTGGCGACGAAGGTGACAGGGCCCGTCGCGGCCGGGTCGAGAGGATAGTCGCTCAACAGGTCGGCAAAGAGGTATCCGGGCAGGACGACGAGATAGATTCCCGCCCTCTTCACGGTGAGACCGGCGAGCATGGACAAAAGGCTCGCATGGGCCACATGGACGACAAGCGCTGCCCCCGTGCCGGCGGGAAAGCCCAGAGCGTGACGGAAGGGGCTCGCGGCATAGACACCGAGAAGGAGGGAATACGAAAGGAGTACGTAGAACGCGCCGGAAAGGACGAGGGCCGCCGCCTTGGCGAAAAACAGACGTCTCCGGCTCGTACGCGCCAAGAGCGGATGGTCGCACCGGCCGCAAAAGAGGCCTGAGGCCACCGTGACGATGAGAAAGAGCGAAGTGAAACGCAAGAAATACACCGAAGCGAAAAGATAATCCCGCGCATAGACCTCGGCATCGATGATCCTCGTCGCGAAGGCGTCCGCCGGTCTTGCCGACAAGACGAAGAACACGGTGCCGGCGAGCACGAGTCCCCCTATGAGAAGGACCCGCTTCCCGCCGAGAGCATCGCGCAAGAAATAGGCCGTGAGCAATCTCAAAGCCTGTATCTCCGCGAAGGAAGCCCCGCCAGAAAGGAGAGCTCATGCGTCGCCACGATGAAGCGGCCCCGGCTTTGGGAAAGG
Source organism: Mollicutes bacterium (assembly GCA_003551455.1). The sequence continues at coordinate 1,548 of PUMR01000090.1, forward strand.
TGGTCGGCCAGCACGCGCCGCGCTTGTTTGTCGAGGCCGCTGAGGGGCTCGTCGAGTAGACAGAGTTCCTTCTTTGCGAGGAAGGCCTGCACGAGATTCACCTTCTGGCGGTTCCCCCTTGACAGTTCCGCCAGTGACTTGTGGCTCTCGTCCGATAGGGAGAAGGCCCCGAGTAGACGTCGCATTCTTTCTTCGTCGTGATCACCCGCCAAGGAAGAGAGAAAACGGAAGTATTCCGCCACACTTAAGGCGGAAGGGAAGGAAGGGTCGCTGCCGACATAGACGGCGCTTTCCGCGTTCGTGATGCGCCCTTCGTACCGTATAAGTCCCGCCATCGCCTTGAGCAGGGTCGTCTTGCCGGCGCCGTTGCCACCGAGCAGAAGACTGAGACGGCCTTCGATCCGCATCTCGTCCATCTTCACCACCGCCTGCCGATAGCGCTTCTTGAAACCTTTGATTTCAATCGAGCGTGACACGCCGCAAACCTCCCCGCGATTCTTCGATGAAGGGGTCGGTCCGGATGAAGGGGAAATCCTCGATGGTGAGTTCCCCTCCACCCGCTTCGCTTTCATGGCGGATCGTCAGCGGATAGCGGAAGAGTCGCACATCCGCCGTTTCATAGGTGAACGGGACGAAGAATCTCGCCCGGCCATGGGCGCCGATGCAGAAGGATCCCGCTTGCGGCTTTCCGAGATGGTCGTAGTCCGCGATGAAGCCGTCCACCCCGATGAAGCGGTCTTTCTCCTCGTCGAGATGGACGAGGTTGCCGCTGTCGACATGGATGCCGCCGGCATGGATGGTGATGTCTTCGACACACACCTCTTTGCCGGAGACATTCTCGACCGCGGCGATGAGACCGAGCGAGGTGGTGCCGGTGCCGAGATCGCCCGGCACGTTCCTGAGCGAACGCAGTTCGAGCTCGCTGGAAGCCTTGGGCTTCTGCACGTGGACGAAGGAGCCCACGGGAATCGACAGGGGCGCGTGCGAGGCGTAGACGAGCTCGAGGCGGGCCTCGTCGATGCGGATGGCGCCTTCAGGCATGACGAGTCTGGGCGAGACCTCGATCCGGTAGCGATGAAAGCGGCGCTCCGCGAAACGGACGCTTCCCGCATGATGGATCCCCTCGAGCGCGAGGGCGAGGATCTTGCCGTCGGCCCCCGCGAGGCGGACCTCCTCGATCGCCTCTTCGAGGAGATGATGCGTCTCCCGGCTCGAAACCATCACCTCGAAAGTGAAGGGGCGCTCTTCGTCATGGCCGTGATAGACATGGGCGAGCAAGGGGCTCTTGAGCACTTCTTCCTCCGCTTTCAGCCGCAATGCCGAAAAGATGCTCAACACCGTGAACAAGAGTATCGACGCCGCCACGAAGGATTTTTTCATTCCAGGGCCTCCTTCTCGATCGAATAGTACTCGGCCGTGAGCACGAAGACTTCCCAACCGCCCGAACGGGTGTTGCGGAAGAACCGGTAGTGTCTCCCGACCCCGTTCGAGATGAGCCCTTCGCCATAGACCGCGATGGTGAGTTTCGTCGCGGGGTCGATGGTGATGGAGATGTCGAGGTTCTCTTCGATGTAGGTCGTCCGCTCATAGCTGATCGAGGGACGCACGTGGGCGTCCAGACCGGTGCGGAAGCCCCTGACCTCGCCGCTCGCCTCGATGCCGATGTTGCCCGAGGCGCTGACTTGCGTCGTGGTCTGCTCGGTCGTCTTGAAAGTGAAGTCTTTGGTGATCGGTGTCTTGCCGCCGTTTTTCACCCGGTAGAGCGTATCCTGGGTGAAGGTCACGGGCTCGTGGTCGGTCACCGTATGGGTGCGCCACCCCCAGAAACGCCGACCCGAGAGCGCCGCATAGGCCCGGTTGTAGTCGTAGTCGGTGAAATCCCTGAGCAGCTTCTGCCCCGCACGGCGGAAGGTGATGTCTTGATATGTCAGATACTCGCCGGCGGCGATGTCGGCCGGATGCGCGAGGCATATCGCCAAGACAAACAGGAATGCCAGGATTCTTTTCATGGTATCGCCTCCGCCCCCATGATTCGAAAGATGTCCCCGATTTTCTCGAAAAAAAAAGAGAGCTTTCGCTCTCAGAGAGGATAGACGCCGTTGTCGAGGCGTTCTTTCGTTTCTTCGTAACCGAGGGCGAACCGCCGCTCGATCTGCTCGCGGTCGAAATTCAAGACCCCGCGGAGATGCTTTCGGGGATAGAAATGATAGATGGGCACCCCGTCGACCTGTCTTCTCCTGCCGAGGTTGACACGGAAGAGGTCGATGACGATGATCTCGTCGCAACCGGCCGCGATCAAGGGTTTGATGGGGGTGTTGTCCAAGACGCCGCCGTCATAGTAGGTGCTCTCGCCGATCACGACGGGCCGGAAGAAGACGGGTACGGCGCAACTGGCGATGATCGTCTTCCTGATGGTCTCCTCGTCGAGGTCACGGAGGTTGAAATAGCGGATTCTCCCCTTCCTTTGGAAGAATTCGCGCACATTCAGGCTCATGAGCTCGAAGATATTGCATTCGGCGCCGCCCACATGGCTCACGGCCACATAGACATCCCTTTCCTTCAACCGCTCATAATCGATGATCCCATCCAGCATCTCTTGGAAGTGTTCGGTGTGGTACACTCCGTTCTTGACAAGATTGACGCCTTCGGTGAAGATGCGCCGGAGGATGTTACCCTGGTTTTTCAAAAGGTCCTTCTCGTCCAGGGTGAGCCAGACTTGTTCGGCTTTCTTCAGGGTGTCCGTCGCCAACATGCACGCGTTCACGCTGCCGATGGACGAGCCGCTCACGGCATGGATGTCGTCGAGATGGCTTTTTTCCGCCAGCGCTTTCAAAGCGCCGATCTGATAGGCGCCGCGCGCACCACCGCCCGCGAGGGCGATACCGCGTCTTCGCTTTCGCACGTTATCCGTCCCTTCCTCAATATGGCAAAACGGTGTCGTTCTTCTTGACCTTGTCGATGAAGCCGCCGCCGAGGCAGGTCTCCTCGTCATAGAGGACACAGGCCTGTCCCGGGGTCACCGCGCGCACGGGCCTTTCGAATCGGACGTGCCAGACGCCGTCTCTTCTTTCGGCGCGCACGGGCTTGTCCTTCTGGCGGTGGCGGAATTTCGCCTGCAGGAGCTTTCCTTCCGCGAAGGTGCCCGCGGTGATGATGTTCAAGGCATCCAGGGTGCAGCTTGTCGCATAGAGGCCGGGGTGGTGATAGCCCTGACCGACGAGGAGTATGTTTTTATCGAGGTCTTTGCCGATGACGAACCAGGGCTCGTCGGGATAGCCCTTGATACCGCCGATGCCGAGGCCTTTCCGCTGCCCGATGGTGTAATGCATGAGGCCTTCGTGTTCGCCGATAGTCTCGCCTTCTTCCGTCTTGATGAGGCCCTTCTGCGCGGGCAGGTAGTTCTTGAGGAATTCGGCGAAAGACCTCTCCCCGATGAAACAGATCCCCGTCGAGTCCTTCTTGTCCGCGGTGGGGAGGGCGGCCTCTTTGGCGATCTTGCGGACCTCTTCTTTCGTGAGGGCGCCGATCGGGAAAAGGACGTTCGCGAGTTTCTCCTCGGTGAGCTGGCTCAAGAAATAGGTCTGGTCCTTGTTGGCATCGATGCCGCGGAGGAGGCGTACGCGTCCGTCTTCTTCCTTTATGCGGGCATAGTGCCCCATGGCGATGGCGTCGGGGTTGAAGCGCTTCGCGTGGCGGAAGAAAGCGTCGAATTTGATGTGCTTGTTGCAGAGGATGTCGGGATTCGGGGTGCGGCCCTTCTTGTACTCGTCGAGGAAGTACGTGAAGACATCGCGCCAATACTCCTCGATGAACTCCACCCGGTGGAGTTCGATGCCGAGTCTGTCGGCGACCTTTTTCGCGTCCTGGTAGTCCTTTTCTTGCGGACAGAGGTCGGCCGCCAGGTCGGGATTGCCGAGAACATCCTTGTTCAGGGCGGAGTCCCAGTTCTTCATGAAAAGGCCGACGACTTCGTGACCGGCCTCTTTCAGTATGTGGGCGGAGACGCTCGAATCGACGCCGCCGCTCATGCCCACGACGACTTTCTTTTTCATGGTACCACCTGTTTCAGAATCGGGATATGTCCGAGGGGATGCGGAAATCGCTGCGCGCCGACAGGGAGACATCGAGCACCTTCGGCCCGTCGGGGGTGGCCTGGCGCTTGAACTGCGCGGCGAAGAACCGGCGGAAGAAGTTTTCCACATACGCCGCCGCATCCTTCTTCGCGAGGGCGAAAGTCTCGACGAGCAGACGCGCGATCCTTTCTTCGTTGTCGCCCGCACGAAGGAAGCGTTCGAGGATGAAGTCGTTGATCTCGTATTTTCCGAGGGTCGCTTCCGAAACCTGTCCCGGCACGAGCTCCGGTGAGTAGGGCAGGGCGGAGACCTCGTCGATCAAGGCCGCGATCTCTTTCGAGAAGCGCCTGGAAGCGTATTGGGCGGCCATGAAGACGACGAGGGTCTTCGGGAGGCCGGCGTTGATGTTGTACATGCCCATGTGGTCGGCCCCGTAGGTCACAAACCCGAGGGCGAGCTCGCTCATGTCGGCCGAACCGATCACGAGGCCGTTGTGCTTGTTGGCGAGATTCAAGAGCGTCATCGCGCGCAAGCGCGCCTGCACGTTCTCGAAAGTCGCATCATGCGTCTTGGTGTCATGGCCGAGGGCGGAAAGCTGGCTTTCCGTTTCCGCTTTGATGTCCATTTCGAGTGATTCCGTCGCCATCGTCCGCATGAGGGAGCGGGCGAGGCGGAGCGTCGCGTCGCTCGTGCCCAAGCCCGGCATGGTGACGGCGAGGATGTCTTGCGCGGGACGGCCCATGCGGCGCAGAGCCGACGCGGCCACGAGCAGGGCGAGGCTGGAGTCGATCCCCCCCGAGACGCCGATGACGAGTTTTTCGGGTTTCACATGTTCGATGCGTTTGATGAGTGCGTTCTCGAGCAGGTTCGCGACCTTGTCGAAGGCTGTGCCTATCTCTTCTTTGGGGACGAAAGGGGTCTTGTCGAAGGGCTTCTCGAAAGTGTAGGAATCCGTCTCCGCCAGCTCGAAATGGACTTCATCGGCCACCGTCAGCGGGGTGTCGTGGGTGTCGCGGAAGGAAGAATGGTTCTTCCGTCGGTGGTCGATTTTCGCCAGGTCGATGTCGGCTTTGACGATTTCGGTCTCATGGGCGAAGGATTCGCTCTCGGCGAGAAGATACCCGCTCTCGGCGACGACGTTGTGGCCGCTGAAGACGGTCTCGCTTGTCGATTCGTGCATGCCGGCGCTCGCATAGACATAGGCCCCGGCGTTCTTCCGGGAGTGTTCGACGATGGTGCGGCGGCGGATCTCTTGTTTATGGAGGTAGTCGTTCGAAGCCGAAAGGTTCACGATCACGCGGGCGCCTTGCAGCGCGAGGCTGTTTCCGGGGGAGAAAGGGGCCCACATGTCCTCGCAGATCTCGACGGCGAAAGAGAAGCGTCCCGTCTCCTCTTTGAAGACGAGATGGCCGAAAGGGATCTCGCGGGAAAGATAGTTGATGGTGGCGCGGTTGTCGGCGATGTCGAAGCCGCTCTTGAACCAGCGTTTCTCGTAGAACTCTTCGGTGTTGGGCAGATACATCTTCGGCACGATGCCCTGGATGGTATCCTTCTTGACGACGAAGGCGGCGTTGTAGAGGATGCCGTCGAGCTCCAAAGGAGCCCCCACGACGAGGATGCCCTCGAAGGGGTTTTTCGCGAGGAGTTCTTCGATGGCTCCCTTCGTCTCATCGAGGAGCGAGCGCTTGAAAAAGAGGTCGCCGGCCGTATAACCCGTGATGCAGAGCTCGGGAAAGACCGCCAAAGAGGCGTCCAATCCTTCGAGAATCGCGAGGATTTCCTGCACGTTCGCCCGCGGATTTCCCACGCGGAGCACGGGACTGACGCAAGCGGCTTTCACGAATCCGTCCTTGTACATTGCTCAACCTCCGTAAAGACCGTTCTCTTCGATATAGGCATAGACCCCGCGGGTCACGAGTCTTTTGTCTTTCTGTTGGCGGAACGAACTGGCCGAGACCGGCAGGTCGAACCCGGGAAAGGTGCGGATGTTCCGCTTGTGCCTTTTCAGGAAGGAATCCGTCCCGATGATGTCGGCGAGGTCCCGATTGCCGCGGTTCAAGACGATGATCACGAACTCGGTCAGGAGCTTCTCCGCTTCCTTCCAATGAGGAAGCCTTTCGAGGTGGTCGGCGCCGATGACGAACGCCGTTTTTTGGCCGGGGCGCGCCAGCCGCACGAGCGACGCGTAGGTCCCTTGATAGGAATCGTCACGTATCTCGAGGTCGGACACTTCGGCGTCGGGAAGGTCTTTCGTCATGATCTCGAGCATCCGGAGACGATGGCTGTCGGCGACGAGCCCCTTCTTCTTGTAGCGGTTGGAGACGGGCAAGAAGACGAAACTCTCCACCGGGAGCTTGTCGGTCAAAAAGCGATAGACTTCCAGATGTGCTTTCGTCGGCGGATTGAAGGCGCCGCCGAAGACCACTCGCATGGCAATCACCCCGTCCATTATAACATGTCGGCCCAGGATTGTAGAGGATTAAGGGAAAACATGGCCGTGAAAAGACCCCGGTTCAACCGGGGTCGGACCTTCAAGAGACTTTCTTGCGGAAGTGCTCGCTCCAGGTGCCGTTTTCGAAGATGGGCACCTTCTCGCCGTCGGGTTTCACGCCGATGACTTCGAGGTCGGGACTGCCGACCATGAAGTCGACATGGATGACGCTCCGGTTGATGTTGTGTTTTTCGGCGATTTCTTTCGCACTCGCGCCTTTGGCCCGGACACACATGGGATAGGCGTTGCCGATGGCGAAGTGCGCGCTCGCGTTCTCGTCGATGAGGGTATGGTAGAAGAGTTTTCCGAGTTGGGCGATGGGGCTCTCTTCGGGAACGAGGGCGACTTCGCCCAGGAAACGGGCGCCTTCATCCATGGAGAGGAGCTTTTCGAGCTTGTCCCGGTCGCTGCTTTCCAGACGGACGATCTCGCCATACTTGAGTTCCATGGTGAAAGGCTCGATCACGAGACCGCGGACATTCAGGTGTTTCGTCACGCGCAAAGTCCCGTTCACGCCGGTCTTCAGCGGTGCGGTGAACACCTCTTCGGTGGGCATGTTCGGGAGGAAGACGTCGTCGCGGCGCTTCTGGGCGCCGGATACCCAGATGTGCTTGTCCGGGAGGGTGACGGTGAGGTCGGTGTCGGCGGATTTGTAGAGGAGTTTCTCGAAACGGGCCTCGTTCAAGAGGCGGCGTTTCCGTTCGAGTTCGTTCAGATGGTCCGTCCAGGACTTGATGGGGTCCTCCTCGTCGAGCCGCATGATCGTGACCAGATCCTCGAAGAGCTGCATCAAGGCGTCGGAATCATCCAAGTCGGGATAGACCTTCTTCGCCCATTCGACGGAAGGCCAGGCGGCCATGCTCCATTTATGCTGGCGGACGATGGTCTCCTGGAAGGGGCGCATTTTCGGGGCCTTGGCCTTCTGCGCCTTCTGGATGCGGTTTTGGTCCAGTCCCTTCAAGAGGTCGGGGAAAGAGGTGCTGATCGTGAGGAAGGCCGCCTTCCTTTCGATCAGGTTCTCCATGCGCCGCGTAACGTAGTCGGGCACATCCGTGAGAACGTGCTCCTTGGCGTGGGCATAGGCATAGCGACTGAGGTAGGGGTCGTTCCAGTTCACGTGCACCATGCCGCTTTTGAACGTGTGATAGGCCTCGCGCACGAGGATGCGGACGAAATCCTGCGCGCTCACCGGCGCGTTGACCACGAGCTCTTCATCTTCGCGGAGGTTGACCCCCCTGAGCAGAATGAGCCTGGCGTAGCTTATCATCATCTTTTCGTTCACAATGACCCGTCCTTTCGCGGTGGCTGTATTCTCATAACCATTCTAACACAGATGCCTCTCAGTCGAAACGCACAAAACAGACGAGGTCCTTCTCCTCCGTCTCGTGGAAGCCTTGCGCCTTGTAGAAGGCGCGGGCGCGCTCATCGGTCCGGTCGGTCAAGAGCACTTTCTGCCGCACGTGGCGATGGAAGTCGACCGCGGCGGAAAGGAGCGCCTGGCCGATGCCCTTCCTTTGATGGCGGGGCAACACGATGATGTCCTGGATGTAGAGGATGTGGGCGTCATCGCCCACGGTTCTCGCCAGGCCGACAAGTTCGCCTTTCCAGAAGGCGCCGAAGATGGACAAAGAATTCGTGAACATCTTCTTGAACGCCTTGTCGTCTTTCAGATATACCGACCAGCCCACCGCCCGATAGAGCGGTTTGAAGAGGTCGGTGTCGGAAGCGTCGATCCTGCGTACTTCCATGGGACACCTCTCCTTTCAGTCTTCGAGATTTTCGGGATTCAAGGGTTCGAGTTCCTTCGTGACGAAGCGGCCGTCCTTGCGGATGAGCGTATCATCGAACCATATCTCGCCGCCGCCGTATTCGGCGCGCTGGATGAGGACGAGGTCCCAATGCACCGCCGAGCGGTTGCCGTTGTCGGCGTCCGAATAGGCCATGCCCGGCGTGAAATGGAGGCTGCCCTGTATCTTCTCGTCGAAGAGGATGTTGCCCATCGGCGTCTTGATGCGGGGATTCACGCCGAGGGCGAACTCACCGACATAGCGGGCCCCCTCGTCGGTGTCGAGGACGGCTTCCAAGGCCTCCTTGTCACCTTCATGTGCCGCTTCGACAATGCGGCCCTCCGCGAAGGTGAGACGCACGTTCTTGAACACATCGCCCCTGTAGGGACTCTCGGTGTTGAAGGTGATCGTCCCTTCCACACTCTCTTTCACGGGCGCGGTGAAGATCTCGCCGTCGGGGATGTTGTTCTCGCCGGCGCAGGGTACGACGGGGATATTTTCGATGGAAAAGGATATGTCCGTTCCCGGCCCCTTGATACGGACTTTGTCGGTCGCTTCCATGAGCCGTTTCAAGGGAACGAGCGCTTGTTTCATCTTTTGGTAGTCCACCGTCGAGACGTCGACGACATAGTCGAAGAAGGGCTCGTTCGCCATCCGCGCCTTTTGCGCCTGGGAAGGGGTGGGCCACATCAAGGCGACCCAGCGTTTCTTCTCGACAATGTCGTGCAGAGGCTGCATCTTCTTGCCGAGAGCGGTCTTGATGTCTCGGGGCACATCGACAGTGGCGTAATCGTTCATCTCCGTCATGATGGAGACGAGCACGTCCATCTTTTCGTATTGGGCCTTCGTCCATGTGAAGGCGGTTTCCATGTAGGGCTCCTTCGCTTCTTTGAGAATCTCCCTGCGGATGTCCTCGTCGGCGAGGAAGACATGGGGGTGCGCCCCCAGGGCGTGGGTGTGCTTGACGAGTTCCAGGATGAGCGGCTTGGCCGCGATACCGCCACGGATCACGACGGTGTCACCCTTCTTGGTCTTCGTCGAGGTTTCGAGCAGGTTCTTGGCGAGTCTTTCAATGCGTGGATCTCTCATGCAATCCCTCTTTCAGTCTTTCGTAGTATGTTTCGCAAAGACCTTTCCGGAAAGGCCCTTCGCGGTTTTCAACCATGCTTTTCAAGGTTTCGAGCTCGTGCGCGAGAATCGCCGTGAGTTCTTCGGGATAGTCCATGCGTCGCTCGTGGCGTTCATACTCCTGCAAATCGAGCACCTTGTAGGTGCCGTCGGGAAAGACCTTGACATCGAGGTCGTAGTCGACATATTTCAAGGCCTCTTCGTCCCACACGTAGGGCGAGGCGATGTTGGCGTAATAATGCACGCCCGTCTTCCTGAACATCGCCATGATGTTGAACCAGCGGTCCTCGTAGAAGAAATGGAGTGAATCCTCCCGCGGCCGCCAATAACGCCCGTCCCCCTCGATCACGCGACTCCGCGGATTGAAGAGGATGATGCGGCCGTCGCCTTCTTCCACGAGCCAATTCTTCTTCCAGACGCGATGGAGGCTGCCGTCGTGTTTGTAGCTCTGGACGGTGACGATCGTCTTCTTTTTCATAGTGAGCCCCCTTTCGCAAAACGGGTTCAATGACTCTTCTTCAGCGCCCCCAGCACGTTTCGGACGGTCTCTTCGAACCAGGGGACGTCAATGTGCTTCTCATAGACTTTTTCGATTGCATCCCGGGCGCGGGTCTCCCCCTGCCCATACAACAACAATACCGCGTTCCGTTTCAAGACGAGGCCGCCCCGCCAGGCGAAAGCGTAGTCCGCATACTCGCGGTTGATGTCGCCGACGGATCTCTCCAAGAGGTCCAAGAGGTCCAACTGGGCGTTCTCGTCGCTTTGGAAGACGCTCCTCTCCACGGGGCGGATATCTTCGTTCTTGGGACAGACCTCCTGACAGATGTCGCAGCCGAAGAGGTATTTCCGGAAGGCCTTCCCTTTCGCGAGCGGTATGGGGTCTTTGCACTGGGTGAGATGAGAGAGGCAGTCCTGCACGCGGTATGTCCCTTTTCCCAAGGCTTTCAGCGGACAGGCCCCGATGCATGCGGTGCAATCGCCGCAAGTGTCCTTCTCATGGGGTGTTGTCGACAGGGGGATGTCCAAGAGGAGCGTGGCGAGATAGAGATGCGTGCCGAAGACGGGATGGATCAGAAAGCGGTTGTGGCCGAGATAGCCGAGGCCCGCGAGGCTCGCCGCGAGACGTTCGTCCAGGGGGTTCACATCGACGGCCCCTTGGGCTTGCACGCCTTCTTTCGCGCAGGCCGCTTCGAGCCGGGCGAGTTTCTCCCGCGCCACAAGATGATAGTCCCTTCCGTGGGCATAGCGGCTGATATAGCCGTATCCCCGGCCGCGGAAAGCGGGACGCGCTTGCGGATAGGACAATGCGAAAACGACAATCGTCGTATGATCGTCGAGCGGGGAGAGATCGGCCGCTTCGGCCCTTTTCATCTTTTTCAGGGCCGTCTTGTAGGTTTTGACGGAGACGGCCTTGAAATCGTCGAATTCTTCGGCGAATGCCCGTTGCAGACGTTCTTCGCGCAAGAGACCTCCTCCTCAAACAAAAATTGGTGGATGCCTGAAGCATCTCACCAATTTTATCGTGACAGCCCGGAGGCTGTTGAGCGCCAATCTCCGGGGCAAGATCCTTTAGGGTCTTTGTGAACAGCATCCTTCAACTTCATTGTATCACAAGAACAGTGAAAGGGGAACAACCCCCGGACGAAATCCCTCATGTTTCGTCAAGGGAGGCGAGAAACCCCTCGATCACCCGGTTCACGGGAGTTGGTTGTTGCTGATGGCAGAGATGTCCGGCCTTCTCGATGAGGACATGGTCTGCGACATGCTCTTCATCCGCCCATTTTCCGCTTTTCTCGATCAAGACCTTCCCGTCCTTTTCGCCATGGATGATGATGGTCTTCTTTTCGATCGCATGCGGGTGGTCGCGGGAGAGTTCCCGCATCAGTTCGAGATTCGTCTGCAAGAGGCGTTTTTTTCCGAACGCCAGAGATTGTTCGCGCACATACGTCTCCAGATCGCCGCCGTAGGCCATCTTCTTCGCCGAGGCCCAGGCGAAGAACCGGTTCGGAAACAAGGGCATGATGAGCCGCATGAAGAAGGCTGCGGTTTTCGCCTGCCTCTTGGAAAGCGAGCCATAGATCGGCATCGCGGCGATATCGACGAGGGCGGCGATCCGTTCGGGCTTGTGGATGGCCATGTATTGGCCCAAAAAGCCGCCCAGAGAGACGCCGACATGCACCGCGCGCTCGATGGCGAGATGGTCGAGGAGGGCGACCATGGCTTCGGCCGCCCGGGCGAAGGTGAAAGGGCGGATAGTCGTCTTGCCATGGTCGGGCAGATCCCAAAGGATCACCCGGTGGGTCTTTTGGAAATGCTCGGCCTGATGGACGAAGGTCTTCAAATCATGCGAACGGCCGTGGCTGAAGATGAGGGGCGGCGCATCCTTATCGCCCCGTTCTTCATAGTGGATGTCGCCGTGTTCGGCCTTCAAGACCATCTTGTCATCCTTCCTTCCGGGAGTGGTTCTTTCGGATCCTTTCGATGAGACCGGGGTCGAAACGCTTCGCTTTCAACATCGCGATTTCTTCCTTGTAGGGAGGGAAGACACGTTTTTTGGCGTCATCGTCGGCAGTGACATAGGGGGTCTCGAGAATCTTCGGGATATGCGCGTATTCTGCGTCATGCACGATGGCCGCGAGGGCGTCGAAGCCGATGTGGCCGAGCCCGAGGTTCGCATGACGGTCCTTGTTGGCGCCGCGGGGATTCTTCGAGTCGTTGATATGGAAGACGGAGAGTCTATCCAAGCCTATGATCCGGTCGAATTCCCGCATGACGCCGGCAAAGTCCTCTTTCACGTCATAGCCCGCATCATGGGTATGACAGGTGTCGAAACAGACAAAGAGCCGTTCCGCGTGGCGGGTCTTCTCGATGACGGCGGCGAGTTCCTCGAAACGTCGCCCCACCTCCGTCCCCTTGCCGCTCATCGTCTCGAGGGCGATGCGGACGGAAAGCCCTTCCGTCGCGGCGAGGACGCGGTCGAGACTTTCCGCGACGCGGCTCACCGCTTTTTCCAACGTGTCGTCGAGATGGTTGCCGGGATGGAGGACGATGTCCTTCGCGCCGATGGCGGCGCTCCTTTTCACTTCCTCGATGAGAAAATCCACGGCGAAAGCGCGTTTTTCTTCATCGGCGTTCGCGAGATTGATGATATAGGGGGCGTGGATGACGACGTCCTCCAAGGCGATGCCCGCTTCTTCCATGCGGGCGTGGGCTTCTTCGATCCGCAAGGAGTCGACGGCCTTCCTTTTCGTGTTCTGGGGTGCCCCCGTATAGACCATGAAGGCGTTCGCGCCATAGGAGAGCGCCTCCTCGACACTCCCTTCGAGCATGGAGGCGCCTTTCATGGAAACGTGGCTGCCAAGCTTCAACATTCATTCACTCTTCTTTCTGCGCACATTCTTGCGGTATTTCTTCTTGTAGGCCGGCTTGGCCTTGGAAGACTTTTCCGTCTCGGTCGCGGGCTTTTTGGGACGTTTGTCCCTCGAGACGAGCCGGCCGTCCTCGATGGAGACGTATTCGGGCTCCACCCCTTCCTTCTTCAAGAAGGCGAACGCCTTCTCGTCGCGGTCGGGGTCATAGAGCGTGATCGCATCCCCGTCCATCCCCATGCGGGCGGTGCGTCCCACCCGGTGGATGTAGAAGGTCATGTCCGCGGGGAAGGCGTGATTCACGATATGGCTCACACCCTCGATGTCGATGCCGCGGCTGGCCATGTCGCTGGCGACGATGTATTGGACATGGAGGTTCTGGATGTCGCGGACGGCCTGCTTGCGTTCGCGCGGCGACATGTCCCCGTGCAGGCGGGTGACGTCGAGGTCCTTCTCTTTCAGTCGCATCGCGATGGCGTCGACCTCGGTGGTGGTGTTGGCGAAGATCATCGCGAGATAGGGGTTGATGGCATCGATGACCTGCTCGAGCACGGCCATCCTTTCGGCGGGTGAACTCTTCACGAAGCGGTGGCGGATGGGGAGGCGGGCGAGGCGCCTTCTTCCGAGGACGACCTCGAGGGGTTGGTGCATGCTTTTCTTGATGAAACTCTTGAGATTGTCGGGGAAGGTGGCGCTGAACACCATGAGTTGCGACTTCTCCCCCACCGCGGCGGCGATGGCTTCCATCTCCGCGAGAAATCCCGCCTCGAGGGACATGTCGGCCTCATCGACGACGAGGGTGTCGGCCGTGTGGACTTTGAGCACGTTCTCCTTCAGGGCGAGGTCGAAGATCTTCCCCGGCGTGCCGATGGCGATTTGGGGCTGGCTCTTTTGCAGGCGTTCGATCTCTCGCGAACGGTCCCGCCCACCGGTATAGATGCGGATATCGGGCTTTTTCGGGTTGTAGGCGGCGATGGCGCGGGCGAACGCGAGAATCTGCTCGGCGAGTTCGCGCGTCGGGGAGAGGATGACGGCCTGGACGCGTCTTTTCTCCTCGACGAGACGGTCGAAAAGGGGGAGGAGATAGGCGTGGGTCTTCCCGCTCCCGGTCTCGCTCACACCGATGACATCGCGTCCCTTCAAAGCGTCGGGGATGACTTTCTGCTGGATTTCGGTGAAGGATTGAAAATTCAAGCCTTCTAGGGCATTATAGAGATAGGGTTTTTGGAATCGCATGGTTTTCGTCTCCCCTTTCTATAGTGTGATTATACTACAGAAAGACCCGCAAATCTAATCAAACGGAAAAAGGAGGCAGTCTCATGGAGGTCGTCACCCTCTCCCCCAGGGGCTATTGTCACGGCGTGGTGGACGCCATCAAGGAGATGCGCAAAATCGCCAAGGATCCCGCTGTCCCCCGCCCCGTGCATGTGCTGGGCCGGGTGGTGCACAACGAAAAAATCGTCCGCGATTTCGAGGAACTGGGTCTGAAGATGCTCGACGACTCGGGAAAAAGCCGCCTGGAACTCCTCGACGCGATCGAGTCGGGAACTGTCGTCTTCACCGCCCACGGGGTGGCGGATGCGGTCTATGAGAAAGCCGCAAAGAAAGGCCTCTTCATCATCGATACGACCTGCAAGGACGTGAAACGGAGCCAAGATGCCGTCAAGCGGCATCTTGAAAAAGGCTTCGACGTCCTCTTCATCGGCAAGAGACACCACCCCGAAAGCGAGACGGTGAAAAGCTACGGTGATGGCGTGCATATCATCGAGAACGAAGAGGACATCGAGAACCTCGCCCTCGTGAACGAACGCGTCGCCCTCACCAACCAGACGACGATGAGCCTCTACGACATCTACCACCTCGGTGAGCGGGCGAAGGCGCGCTTCCCGCGTTTGAAGATCATCGACGAGATCTGTGACGCGACAAGGAGCCGTCAAGAAGCCGTGAAGAGCCAACCGGCCGTGGACCATTGTTTCGTGGTCGGAGACAAACGCTCGCACAACACGAAGAAGCTCGTCGAGACCGCGCAAAAGGCGGGTATCCCCGCGAGCCTCGTCGAGAGTGTCGAGGACTTTTCCATAGCACACTTGCGGACACTCGGGAAGGTCTCAATCACGAGCGGCGCGAGCACGCCGAGCCAGATCACGAGAGAAGTCGTGCGTTTCCTCGCGGATTTCGACCCGGAGGATCCCGCGACCCATGAGACGAAGAGCCGAGTGCGTGAACGCAACCTCTTCCTTTGAACAGACAAAAGGCTTCGCCGGAGCGAAGCCTTTTTCCTGGTCGGGGTGAGTGTAAGGGAGTCCGGCCGGTTCAGTCGGCGGCTTGGAGGGGAGTCGCGGGCGTTTCGCTCACCATGCCGTCGCGCTGATAGCGGATGACGAGTTCTTCACCGACACGCGTGTTCATGACGAACTCGCGAAGCAACGGGATATTGTAGACGGTCATGAAATCATTCATCGAACCCATCTTGTAGCCTATGATCACATCACCGGCCTCGAGTCCCATCTCGTCGGCGGTGGAGTCGGGGCTGACCTCTTCGATACACGCTCCGAAATGGGCTGCACATTCATCGGGATGGGTGATGCTCACACCGAGCCGACCCCGTTGGACTTGGCCGTGTTCCTCGATGTCCTCGATCATGCGCACCATGGTGTTCGCCGGCAGCGCATAACCCATCCCCTCGATGTCCATACCGACGGTCTTCAACGTGTTCATGCCCGCGATCCGCCCTTGCGGGTCGATGATCGGACCCCCGCTGTTTCCGGGGTTGATGGCCGCGTCATGTTGGATGAAGGGGGCGTCGATGGTGTCTTCGTACGTCATGAAGCGGGTGAGGTTCGAAATGATGCCCGTCGTGACGCTGCCGTAATGGCCGAACCCTTGCGGGTTGCCGACGGCGTAGACGCGATTGCCGATGCGGAGATTGTAGGAATCGACGAAGGAGAGCAACTCGAAGTCATGGGGAGCCTTGAACCGCAAAACGGCGACATCGGCGACTTCGTAGCTGCCAAGCATCTCGATGTCCTCGTCTTCGACGATATAGGGGTTGCCGTTCTTCTCATAATAGATGGTCAATGACACATAATCCTCGATTACATGATGGTTGGTCACCAGATAGTGATGGTCGCCTTCTTGTCTATAGACGGAGGCGCTACCGCTCCGGGTGCCGGTCTCTTCCCCGTCGTCCCATTCGGTCTCGACGCCCACGACACCGTCGAGGACCCTTTCCAGCATGTCCTCGACCGCTTCGACCGGTTCATAGTCCTCTCCCGTGAGCGGGACCCAGCGGGCGTGCAGGGTGAGGTCTTCGGCCGGCATCGTCGACTCGTTGAAGAATTGTCTGAACTCGCCGTCTTTGTACCAGCCGACGAAGAGATGGTCCTCCTTTTCCAACACGGGCAGGACGAGATCGGCGCCGAACGCCAGGGTGGCGTCGGGGACGTCCTCTTCCGCATAGGTCTCGTAGGTCACGGTGAACTCCTCGGCCTCGTAGAGCGCCTCGATTTGGCGATCACCGGTGATCCTTTCTGTGGATTCCGACCAGTCCTCGAAGACATGACCTTCCACCGCCGGGGGCGCGGGCGGCGTCACGGCTTCGCCGTGGAAGACGCGGACGATGTCGATGAGCCGGCCTTCCGGATCGATGAACCGCACCATGTGGGCATCGCGGGGGGAGTCCATCGTGACAAGCGAATCATCGTCCAGGGCGATCTCGACAAGACCCGCTTCGTTGAAGACCGCGCTCTCGATTTCGCATTCGGCGCAGTCGAGATATTCAGGATCCGCGAGATAGCGCCATTCGGTCTCACCGGAAAAACGCCACTCTACCGTCTCGGCATCGTAGTCGAGTTCGATCTCGCGCAAGTCGGCGGGGCGGAGGTCGTCCAGATCGAAAAGGCTACTCCAGTCCTCTTCGCCGTCATACCGCCAGCGCAACATGTTCTCTTCCACCATGAACTCGACCTCGCGGCCGTCGGCGCCCCGTATCTCTTCGAGAGGCGCGATCAAGTCCCATTCTTCTTCGTCTTCATAGCGCCATTCCAGGCCTTCTTCACCAATGGCGAGTTCGATGTCCTTGTGCACATTCCCCGCGGCGACCGTACTGCCGTCGGTGAGTTCCAGCATCAAGACGTCGTCCTCGATGAAGGCATCAGCGACGCCGACACCCTGGATCTGGTCACATCCCGCCAACAAGAAAAGCGCAGCGAGAAGCGTGGTTATCAAAACATACAACCGTTTCATCAGGTCCACCTCATTCAATCGGATTCGGCCCTATTGTAACAGAATATGACGCTTAATGCATGGAATTCTCTTTCCGCTGAAAAAAGCCCCGTTGCCGGGGCTTCTTCCCAATCGTTCATTCTTCGTCGTTGCCGTTGCCGTGGTCGGGGCGACGGTCGCGAGCATTCTTGCGATGCTCTTCCATCCGTTCCCGAGCCGATTCGCGGTATTCTTCCATATGCTCGCGATAACGGTCACGGATCTCGTCCATGTCGGGGATCTCGACGCCCTCTTCCTCGAGACGCTCTTTGTGCTCTTGGAGACGGTCTCGGACCATCTCGCGCATCTCTTCACCGACTTCTATAGCGTTTTGCCGGTGCTCTTGACGGAATTCCGCCAAGCGAGCGGCATGTTCTTCGTGGAGTACGCCCATGACTTCACGCATCGGCAGGTCCAATGCCTCCTCGAGCTCGATGCCTTCGAGTTCGGCCACCTTGACGATGAGGGCCATGCGGCCGAGGCCGATTCCGTGTTCTTCGGCGAGTTCACGGAGTTCTTCGTCAAAGACCCCGTCCAAGACAGCCGCACCGATGGCCATGCCGCGGAAATACTCCTCGGCGCGTTCCCGCATGCGGTTTTGGAAATGCTCCCCCTCTTCTTCGTCGGCGGCGCCGACCGTCAAGAAGACGGCGTTGTCTTCGGCGTCGACGTCGATGTAGCCGAG
>PUMR01000068.1 GCA_003551455.1 Mollicutes bacterium
ACCTCCTTCGATTTTTTCCCACGTTGTGCCACACATCAACGGGGCTGTGACCTTGCCTATCCATCCTCGAGGGATAACCAGCTCATTCACACTCGTCCCGAAGACTGTGGGTGTACCCTCCACTCCATACTCGCAGTATAGGTGCTTTCATGACACACTCCACAACGTTTGGTACTTTCCATTATAAGGGGTTGGAGCTACATAGAAACCAAAAGAAAGGAGAAGTATAATAAATAGCACGATATTTATTATACAAGGTCCCGTGATGGATAGAAGGCTCATCGGCGTCGATATCGGCGGCTCTAACGTAAAGATCGGCATCTTCACCCAAGCAGGCGAACTCGTCCGCCAAAACAAGTTCAAGACTCCCCTGGAAGAAGCGGGGCGGAAGATCATTCCCGCGGCGTGGGAGATGGTGCAAAACACCCTCGAGGCCGAAGAGACCCCGGCGGGCGTCGCCCTCGGCGTGCCCGGCCCCGTACGGGCGGGCACGGTCTATGGCGCCGTGAATCTCGGCTGGGAGACCTTCGATGTCGAAAAGGCGTTCAAAGAAGTCGCGGGGGAGGATTTCCCCATCAAGGTCGGCAATGACGCCTCCTTGGCCGCCTTCGGGGAATACTGTGCGCGCGAGCGCAAAGCGAGCCCCTTCATCCTCTTGACCCTCGGCACGGGCATCGGCGGCGGCATCGTTATCGACGGCAAGATTCTCGAGGGGAAGAACGGTTTCGCCGGCGAGTTCGGCCACATGAAGATCCATGCCGACGGCCCCCTTTGCGGCTGCGGGAAGAAGGGCTGCCTCGAGGCCTTCTCCGGATTGCGAAGCATCCGCGAACGGATCAAAGAAAGAACGGGAGACGACCCCGATAGCCCCTTGTCCAAGGACCACTTGCGCATGGAAGACATCCTCGCCGCGGAAAAGGCGGGCGTCGCCGCCGCCGGCGAAATCCTCGCCGAGGCGGTGGATGCTCTGGGTCGCGCCACGAGCATCATCACGACCGCTTTCGACCCCGAGATCATCCTCTTCGGCGGCGGGTTGACGGAAGTCTGGACGGAACTCTTGCCGCGCCTCCGCGAGCATTATTTCCACCATGCCTTCAAAGAGACCATCCATACCCCCCTCGAAAAGGCCCGCTTGGGCAATGAAGCGGGCATCCGGGGCGCCATGGAGGTGTTGCGTCATGATCAAGCGTTACGTCAATGATTTCGGCCAGAACACCTATCTCCACATCGAGAAGAAGGATGCCGTGTTGATCGACGCCGCCACGCGGAGCGAAGCGATCAAGAAGGACCTGCACAAAGAAGGGGCCTCCCTCCGGGCGGTCCTTTTGACGCACGGCCATTATGACCATATCGCCCGCTTGGAAGAAATCCTCGCCGCCTTCCCCGTGCAAGTCCACATCCACCCTGAAGACGAGGCCTTCCTCTTTGACCCTTCACTGAACCTCTCGCAACTCTTCGGCAAGTCCTTCGCCCTTCCCGACAAAGAACGCGTGGCGGCCTTCACGAAAGAGGAGGAACTCGCTTTCGGCGCTTTGCGCGTGGCCATCCACCATACTCCCGGTCACACGCGGGGGAGCGTGGTCTATCAAATCGGCGAGGCCCTCTACACGGGTGATACCCTCTTCAAGGGCTCCATCGGCCGCACGGACCTTCCGGGCGGCGATGAGAGGACGCTCGCCGGCACCCTCGAACGCTTGAAAAAGGACTTCGGCGGCAAGCTCCGAATCTTCCCCGGCCACGGAGAAGAGAGCCTGCTCGCGAAAGAACGGCAAGAGAACCCGTTTCTTTGAAGGCTTTTTTCCTGCCGAGAAGTTAGCACTCATCCCTTGACAGTGCTACCATCATGTTTTATAATACCTTTAGCAATCGAAGCTGTCGAGTGCTAAAGGGGTGAGGAAATGCTAACGAACAGGCAGAAGAGCGTGTTGAAACTGATCGTCGAAGAGTTCGTCAGGACCGCGGAGCCGGTCGGCTCGCGGAGCCTCTCCAAGGCCCTCGGTTTCAGCCCGGCCACCATCCGCAACGACATGGCCGACCTCGAAGAGGCCGGCTATCTTGAGAAGACCCATTCCTCGAGCGGCCGGGTACCGAGCGAGAAGGGATATCACTACTATGTCGACACCCTGATGAAAGAAGGGTTCGATACCGATGTCGACCTCACCCTGATCGACGACCTCTTTGAAAGGAAGATGAGCCACGAGGAGACGATCGAACGGGCGATCGAGCTCTTGAGCCAGCTCACGAACTACACGAGCATCGCGCTCGGCTCATCCGGCGAGAACGCCCGGGTAAGGAAGATCGAACTCGTTCCCCTCTATGGCGATACGAGCATCATCCTCGTCGTGACGAACCTCGGCCATGTCGAGAGCAAGAACATCCAACTCCCGCGCGGCACCGACATGGAAGAGTTGAAACGCATCATCCAGATCCTGAACGACATCCTCTATGACGTGCCGATCCCGAAAGTCGCGGAGAAGCTGCGCTACGATGTGGACCACGAGCGGATCAAGGACATCCTCACCTACAACCAGCAGATTATCGACGCCTTCTTGGAGGCTTTCACCCGTTTCACCCAGAGCAAGTTCTATCTCTCCGGCCAAAGCAACATCCTCTATCAGCCGGAGTTCAAGGACCCCGACCGGGTGCGCGAACTGATGAGCTTCTTCGAGAAGAACGAGATTCTGAAGCTCGTCGAACACGGCGACAGGAACGGCCTCACGGTCCGTATCGGCCGCGAGAACCGGATCAGCGCCATGAAGGACTGCAGCGTCGTCATGGTCCCTTATGAAGCCGATGCGGGAGAGAGCGGCACCATCGCCGTCGTCGGGCCCACCCGCATGGAATACAGAAAGGTCATCCCTTTGCTACAATATCTCGCCGCGCACCTGAGCAAGCTCTGAGGCGGGAGGGATGAACATGGCAGAAAAGGAGAAGAAGATGCACGAAGAAATGGACAAAAAAATGAAAGAAGAACAGCAGGAAGAAAAACCGGAAGAAAAACAGGAAACAAAGAAGAAAGAGAAGAAACGCGCCAAGAAGGATGAAGAGATCGCCTCCTTGCAGGAGGAAGTCCAGAATCTCAAAGACCGCCTCCTGCGCAACCAGGCGGAACTCGCCAACTTCAAACGGCGCATGAACGAAGAGCGGCTGAAGGATCTGAAATACGCGAACGCCGAACTCGCCAAGTCGCTGCTTCCCGTCATCGACAGTTTCCGCATCGCTTTGGACAAAGAGAGCGGCGGCGAAAAGAAACCCTATCTCAAAGGTTTCGAGATGATCCTCCGCGATCTCGTCAAAGCCCTGAAAGAGGCGGGCCTCGAAGAGATCGAGGCCGAAGGCGAGCCCTTCGACCCCTCCCTCCATCAGGCTGTCGCCAAAGAAGAGAGGGACGACGTCGAAGCCGGCATCGTCGTCGAAGAGTTCCAGAAAGGCTACAAATTCAAAGACCGCCTCTTGCGGGCGGCCATGGTCAAAGTCAGCGAACGACCCGAAAAAAGCGCTGAAGAAAAAGACCCCACGCATGAAGGAGAGTGTTAAGCAATGGGTAAGATGATCGGTATCGACCTCGGCACCACCAATTCCTGTGTCGCTGTCATGGAAGGCGGCGATGCGAAACTCATCCCCAACCCCGAAGGCGGACGCACGACCCCGAGCGTCATCGCGTTCAAGGACGACGAAATCCAGGTAGGCGATGTCGCCAAGCGGCAGCTCGTCACGAACCCCCACACCGCGAGCTCCGTCAAACGGAAGATGGGGACGAAAGAGAAAATCAAGATCAAGGACAAGGAGTACACCCCGCAAGAACTCTCGGCGATGATCCTGCAGCACTTGAAGAAGGCCGCCGAGGACTATCTCGGCGAAGAGGTGAAAGAGGCCGTCATCACCGTGCCGGCCTACTTCAACGACGCTGAACGCCAAGCCACCAAGGACGCCGGCAAGATTGCCGGACTCGAAGTCAAGCGCATCATCAACGAGCCCACCGCCGCAAGCCTCGCCTATGGCATCGACAAGAAGGAGAAAGACCAGACCATCCTCGTCTACGACCTCGGCGGCGGCACGTTCGATGTGAGCATCCTCGAACTGTCCGAAGGCACTTTCGAGGTCATCTCCACCGCCGGCAACAACCGTCTCGGCGGCGACGACCTCGACGAGCGCGTCATCGAATACATCGTCAGCGAATTCAAAAAAGAGCACGGCGTCGATCTGAAAAAGGACAAGATGGCCCTGCAGCGCGTCAAAGACGCGGCGGAGAAAGCCAAGAAGGAACTCTCGAGCGTCACCCAGACCTCGGTATCGCTCCCCTACATCACCGTGGGCAGCGACGGGCCGCTCCATCTCGACATGTCGCTTTCGCGCGCCAAGTTCAACGAACTGACGAACGACCTCGTCGAGAAGACGCTCGGCCCCTTGAGAAGGGCGCTGAAAGACGCCGACATGAAACCGGAGAACCTCGACCAGATCCTGCTCGTCGGCGGATCGACCCGCATTCCCGCCGTGCAGGAGCTCCTCGAGAAAGAACTCGGCAAGAAACCCTCGAAAGGCATCAACCCCGACGAAGTCGTCGCCCTCGGCGCGGCCATCCAGGCCGGCGTGCTCCAAGGCGACGTCAAAGACGTCCTCCT
>PUMR01000041.1 GCA_003551455.1 Mollicutes bacterium
CTCGATTTCGCCTTGCGTCCGTTCACATCGATGTTGCCGGCGTCACTCACTTCCTTGGCGACCGAACGCCTCTTGATGAGGCGGGAGACTTTGAGATACTTGTCAAGACGCATGGGCTGCCTCCTTTGTGGTCATGAATCGCTCTGGGTGCGCTTGGTATCTGTGCGCGAGGACTTCTTGTCGTCAGAGGAGGATTGGGCTTCTTCCTCGCCGCTCGTTTCTTTGTCGGCCTCTTCGGCCTCTTTTGCGCGTTCGGCGTCTTTTTGCTTCTTGCGCTCCCACCAGGCCAATGTATTGGTCTTTTCGATCTCCAGGATGTCCTCCCGGGTCAGGGTCTCGATTTCGAGGAGGAATTCCGCGATGCGCTTCAAGAGGTCCTTGTTCGCTTCCAAGGTCTTCTTCGCCTTCTCGTAACACTCATTGATGATCTTGCGGACCTCGTTGTCGATCTCCAACGCGACGGTGTCGGAGAAGGACTTGTCGGCGGCATAATCGCGACCGAGGAAGACATTGCCGTTCCGTTTTTCGTATTGGATCGGACCAAGGGAGCTCATGCCGTATTCGGTCACCATCGAGCGGGCGATCTCTGTCGCTCGCTGGAAGTCGTTATGGGCGCCCGTGGAGACTTCGTCGAAGATGAGTTCCTCGGCGACTCTTCCACCGAGCAGGCCCGTGACCTGGTCGATGAGACTCTTTCTCGTCATGAGGTAGGACTCTTCCTCTTCGGGGAGCATGAGGTTGTAGCCGCCGGATTGGCCCCGGGGGATGATAGTGACCTTGTGGACGATATTCGCGTTGTCCAGCTTCAACCCCAAGACGGCATGGCCGGCTTCATGATGGGCGATGAAGAGTCTTTCCCGTTTGGTGACGACACGGGATTTTTTCGCCGGCCCCATCATGACACGGTCGACAGCCTCGTCAATGTGATAGATGCGGATGGTGGGCTTGTTCTCTCTTGCGGCGAGGAGAGCCGCTTCGTTCAAGAGATTTTCCAAGTCGGCACCGGTGAATCCCGGTGTCCGCCGAGCGATCTCCTCGAAAGTGACCTTGGGGTCGATGCGCTTGTTGCGGGCGTGGACGCGCAGAATTTCCTGACGACCCTTCACGTCGGGACGGTTGATGGTGATCTGTCGGTCGAAACGACCGGGACGGAGGAGGGCATGGTCGAGGATGTCGGGGCGGTTGGTCGCGGCCATGACGATGATGCCGGAATTGATGCCGAAACCGTCCATCTCGACGAGGAGTTGGTTCAGGGTCTGTTCCCTTTCGTCATGTCCGCCGCCGAGTCCGGCGCCGCGTTGTCTTCCGACAGCATCCAGCTCGTCGATGAACACGATGCAGGGGGTGTTCTGTTTGGCCGCCTTGAACATGTCGCGGACACGGCTTGCACCGACACCCACGAACATCTCGACGAAATCGGAACCGCTGATGGAAAAGAACGGGACGTCGGCCTCGCCGGCCACGGCCCGGGCGAGCAGGGTCTTACCCGTTCCCGGGGGTCCCACGAGGAGGATGCCCTTGGGGATCCTCGCACCGAGACGCATGTATTTTTTGGGGTCTTTGAGGAAATCGATGACTTCTTCGAGTTCCTGCTTCTCCTCATCGATGCCGGCGACCTGTTTGAAGGTCGTCGTTTTGCCGCGATGGAGTTTCGCCTTGCTCTTGCCGAAGTCGAAAGCGCGATTCTGGCCGCCGCTGCTCCGCATGAAGAAACCGATGAAAAGGATGATGAGGACAATCGGCAAGAGAATCAGGAGGATGTTCCAGAAGCTGTACGTGGCGCCTCGCTCATGGGCATAGGTGATGTTTTGCGCTTCAGCGTGCTCGATGATCTTTTGCAGAGCGTTCTGCGTGGGGACCTCGAGTTCATATTTCTCGCCGGTTTTCAGTTCTCCCGTCACTTCATAAGACCCCACATTGATGTCACCGGAAATCGGCGTGGAGTAGATGGTTTCGACATTCTCGTGTTCGATGAGTTCCGCGAGGAATTCAGTATAGGTGAATGTTTTCACTTCTTCGTCATCGGAAGTGAAAAGCCAAATCGCCGAAAAGACGAAAAGCAATATCAGCATCATGACGACGAGATTGCCGATCTTGTTTGTCCGTCTGTCTGGCGGTGTCGGTTTCTTTTGGGCCATGTTCGTCACTCCTTGCTTATGATGCGGGTCTACGTACACTGGGTGTGTCCGTCTTGTTCAAGAAACGGCCTCACAAGGGACATTACCTTTGAAAGGCCGAAGATGAGCGGTTGCTACGATTTGTCGCGCTCTTGCGAATCCGTTGCGCCGACATCCTCGATGTAGAGGACGTCGCCGCTCTTCGTTTGATGGCATTCGATATCCAGGTCGGGTATCCAGAGGACTTTTTCCTCGTCGGTCAAAAGGAGGATGTCGTCCCTTTGATGGGGAGGAACCTTGAGATCGATGAAGAGGTCCTTGATCTTCTTTCGGCCATAAGGCAACTCGATTCTGTCACCTTCACGGCGGGTTCTCACATACAGCGGAAACACCCTACCATTATACCACAACTCAAAGCATTTTGAAGGGATACGGGCATTTTTCCGGCTTGTTACCCGAAAATGGCGGTGACCATCGACGGGGTAGGTTCCCTCTTCCGTTATCGTGACGGCAAGCGGGGTCCGGTCTTTTGTTTTCGCAACAAAGAAACCGTCATACTCCTTGTGGAGGAAGATGTGTTCGTCGAGCGGGAGGCGGAGATTCTTCCCGCTTTGCAGTTGGTTCACGATGTCTTCATACATGCCCTGACTGAGATGCAGATCATCGGAGACATTCCGGAAGAGGGTTTTCAGCGCGATCCTTTGACAGAGTGGCGACCAAGAGAGGAACTCTTCTACGGGAATCGGTCCCGGATGTTCGGAGAGCAGTCCTTCCACGTGTTCTTCCAGCAGCCCCGTGACCGACTGCAGGTCGCCGAAGAAGCGCTTCATGGCTTCATTGAAACTCGGATTCTCTTTCGTGAACATGGGGATGATGCGGTTCCGGAAACGGTTGCGTGTGTGGGTGGGACTGTCGTTCGAGACGTCATGAAAATAGGGGATGTCGTTTTTCCGGGCGTAGTCGACGATAGTATCTTTCTCGACGTCTAGAAAAGGGCGCACAAGTTTGATGTCTTTGAAGGGTTCGACAGGCGTCATGCCTTTGAGTGTGTCGAATGAGCCGCCCTTGACAAGACGCATGAAGAAGGTCTCGATCTGGTCGTTCAAGTGATGTCCGAGAACCACTTTCTCCACCCCGTGCTTTTTGGCCGTCTTTTCGAAGAAGGAGAAACGGATTTTTCGGGCTTCCTCTTGAAAATTGCCTTCGATGGGTTCTTTGACGTCGAGACATTCGAAAGGCGCATCCAATCGGGATGCGATTCTCTCCAGTTCCAAGGCTTCCCGCTTGGCCGTCGCCCGGCGGTTGTAGTTGACATGGGCGGCGATGATTCCGATTCCGAGTTCGTGCAGAAGATGGAAGAGGACCATGGAATCGACCCCGCCGCTCAGACCCAATACGACGCGCTCATCCTTCTCGAAGAGATTCGCTTGTCGCAATAGCGATGAAAGGTTCTTTTCCATAGGGCACCACCTGTCGGCTCACATTATAGCACACGGTAAATACAATTATCCATCATTTGTCTCTGACGACACGGGGTCAAATCGTGGTATAATGATAGTCGACTTATCCCAAAGGAAGTGCGGACATGAAAACCTACATCCTCGCCAGCCAATCACCGCGAAGAAAAGCCTTGTTGCCTCTCGTCGGACGTGAATTCGAGGTCGTCGTTCCCGAAATCCAAGAGAGGATCGACAACCGGAAATCACCCGAAGAAGCCGCGATCGCTTTAGCCCGCATGAAAGCGAAAGACGTGGGAAGGAGGCATCCGGACAAGCTCGTGCTGGCTTGTGACACTGTGGTTTCGGTGGACGGCCAACTTCTCGGGAAGCCCGAAAGTGAAGATGACGCCCACAGAATGCTCAGTCTCTTGAGCGGGAAAAAGCATCGGGTCGTGACCGGATGCGTGTTAACGAAGATGAATCGAGAAGTGGCTTTTTCCGGTGATGCCCATGTGTTCTTCCATAAACTCTCCAAAGAAGAGATCGAGAGCTACATCGCCACGGGAGAGCCATTCGGCAAAGCGGGGGGCTATGCCGTCCAAGGCCATGCCTCGAGACACATCGAACGCATCGAAGGCGACTACTATGCCATCATGGGCCTTCCTGTCGCCAAAGTGTATCATCATTTGAAAGCGTACGAATGCGGTCGCCTTTTTTCCGGATGCAATTTGCGATAGAATAGATGTAGATTGTCCTTATCGATGGGAGCATCACTCCCATTGTGCTATCCTGAATATGACGTCCTTGGAGGTTTATCATGTTCAAGTTGAAAGCTCCCAAAGAATCCCGGACGCGCTTGAGAAACAAGTTGAAGATCATCGACAGTAAAAAATACGAGTTCGTCGTTACGACGGACAAAGAATATGTTGAAGAAGACAAGATCAACATCGTCTTTCAAGAGGAAGACGCACAAAGGGTCAACCGCATACTGAACCTCATCGCCCAGGGTGAGGACGTCTATATCGTCGGCCACAGCTCCCGGGGCATGAAACGGATCGAATCGCGCCGGATCCACTATTTTGTCGTTGAAGAGGAAGAGGTCTTCGCTGCTGTCCGGGATGGACGTTTCCGTGTCCGTATGAAACTCTATGAGATTGAAGAAATGTTGAAAAAGAAACATTTCATCCGGGTCAGCAAATACGCCATTGTGAACATCAACAAGATCGATTACATCAAACCGGCATTCAACTCCAAACTGATTCTCCACATGAGAAATGGAGACCAGGTAGAAGTGAATCGCCGCTACTACAAAACATTCAAGAAGACGCTGGAATTATAGGGGTGTCTCATGATGCAAACAATGATCCGCTTGGCCGAGTTCGTTTTCAATAATGCCGTTCTGTTGAGTGTCATACTCGTTGCCGCCCTCTTCTTCATGTTTCACGTGAAGCAGTTGTTTCAAGAACTCCTTTTGAACATGAAACTGGATGTCAAACAGCGGGTCATGCGCAACTTGGAAAGGATCCCTTTCCGTTATGCCCGCTTGTTTTTACGTAAACGCATGGTGGTCATCATGGTGCCGTTTGTCGTAGTTGCCGCCATTTTCATAACCGCCACTTGGAACCCGATACATTTTGAGCACCATATGGCCAGTATTGATAGCGAAGAAGATATCATCCGGGTCCACGCCGATTTCGATGAACGCTTCTACGGATTCCACATCTTCGAAGCCGACGGGAAAGTGGCTGATGCCTCCCTCATGCGCCACTTCCGGATGATGGAACCCAAACTCCATATGGGGATTGACACTGTTGCCCATAATGACGAATACATCCTCAGTCTATCGTCCCGGGGCATTGAAATCACCAGTGTCGATGGCAGTGAAATCAATCATCACGGATACTTGGAGTACGAAGACAAGAGGAATGATGAACTCCACCAGTTGCACGGTGTTGTAATAGATGATGGCCGCCTCGTCGTCTTGGGGACGATCAAGGAGGATATCCCTCTCGGGGCTTCGGATGAAATCTATTGCGAAGAAGAATTCGTCACGTTGGTCCGAATCTACGATATCGAGGATGATTTCACTCTCGTGGACACATATCGGATGAGTGGCAAGGTGACCGATGCCGCCTATGCGGACGGAGTGCTCTCATTGGTCACGAAACAGTATCTGCCTTTCGGTTATGACAAGTTCAGCGTCGGCGACTCTTTGCCTTGGATTGCCCAAGGGGACGCTTCGCCCACCACACAGTCCTATGATTCCATTCACTATATTGAACGGGTCGAGCCGAACAGTTTCACTTCGTTCCATGCCATCGACCTCGAGCGCGAAGCGCACGATTTCCGGACACTTCTCATGGACTTCCAGAGTGAAGTGAGGATCATGGACAACGCCTTCTATATTGCCGCCGACCACTATCGTTTCCATAAAATCACCGACGGGATGCGACTTTCCGACCCGGTCGAATCCATCGACACCACCCTCACGAAGTTCCGCATCGATTCTTTCGGGACCATCCGTCACCAGGTGACATTGAGCCTTCCGGGCGCCCTGTCCTTTTCCAAGGGACTACAGGTTGCTGACGAAAGGATTCTGCTTCTGACAACCGACGACGACAATCAGACACTTTTCAAACTCGAGAAAAACCTCACTCATGCCACGATTGAGCATGAACTGCCCGCACATATCCATGTCAACGACCTCTTCTACCATGACGGTATCGCCTATTTGTCCTGTTACACGGAGGATGGCCGGGAAACCCGGATGTATGCGATCGGCTCCCATAGCATCGAGTTTTTGTCGATTCACGAAGGGATCCTCTTGACGGAAGCGGTGATTCCGCGGACCGGCTCCCCCCTCTTCATAACTTTGGAAAAGTCCGGCAAAGAGCTGCTCGCTTTCCACGTGCATCATTATGACAGTGCGCAGAGTCGCGTCGTGACGGTGGACACACTCGATGTTTCGGTCTCGGACTTCAAATTCAACATCATCGACCGTTTTCCCGTTGCAGAGGAGATCCATATCGATTCCGAATCCCGTATCACCATCCCCCTTTATGCGTTCACGACACCTTCCACCCAGGAGTCCCGTTACACGAGTGTCATTTTCATCCCCTTGGATGAAGAAGGCAGGCTCCATTCACCCGCATCCTTGTCCATGCGCGGTGTCTTGCACGCCCGGAACCCCTATAGCTATCGTTCCGTGAAGATGGATGACCATAGCTACCATGTCACCCCGAAAGGTATCACCGTTTCTACCGAAGTGGATGACGAGGAGACAATCGTCAGTGAACTCGTCTTCCCCTGACCCTCAAGACAGGCTCTTTGCACAATGAAAGCACCTTCCGCGCGGAAGGTGCTTTGCTTTTGTTTCATATCTATGGTAAGGGGTCATCCGGTTTTCACGGCACATTCTTTCACCGCCGCGGAGACCCTGTCGACGACACGTTTGTCGAAGGGTGAAGGGATGATGTAGTCGACATGCAAGTCCGCGTCGGAGATGATATGTGCCAAGGCCCGGGCGGCTGCGATCTTCATGTCTTCGTCGATGGAAGAGGTCCGGGCGGCGAGAGCGCCCTTGAAGATTCCCGGAAAAGCCAGAACGTTGTTGATCTGGTTGGGATGGTCGCTTCTCCCGGTGCCTACGATTTTCGCGCCTGCCTCTTTGGCGGTCTCGGGGTCGATTTCGGGAGTCGGGTTGGCCATGGCGAAGACGAAGGGGTCTTTGTTCATCCCCCGGATGGCTTCCGGGCCGATAAGATCGCCCACGGAAACCCCGATGAAGACATCGGTGCCTTTCATGAGATCCGCCAGGGTGTCG
Organism: Mollicutes bacterium; assembly: GCA_003551455.1. The sequence continues at coordinate 7,380 of PUMR01000041.1, forward strand.
ATGGCGGATGATCTGGGCTTGGAGATGATTCTCTTGTCGATCAACTCTTGCAGGGGTGGATCGTACGAGCTTTTTCGATATGGATGGATGACGCCTTCTTTGTTGAATGCGTAAAGGCTTTTGATTCCCAATGATGCGAGGAGTTTTGCGATTGCATAACCTGCGGCTCCCGTCCCGGCAAGGACTATCTCCAAATCGCTCAGCTTCCGTCCTGTCAATCGGCACGCGTTAAGAAGGGCCGCGGCAGTGACAATCGCCGTGCCGTGCTGGTCGTCATGGAAGACGGGGATGTCGAGCATGGAGATGAGGCGTTTCTCGATTTCCACACAGCGTGGGGCGGAGATGTCTTCGAGATTGATCCCCCCGAAGGTGGGAGCGATGCGCTGGCAGGTCTCGACAATCTCGTCGACATCCTGTGTGTCAAGGCAGATGGGAATGGCGTCAATACCGGCGAACTCCTTGAAAAGCACGGCCTTCCCTTCCATTACGGGGAGTGCCGCCTTGGCGCCGATGTTGCCGATTCCGAGCACTGCCGAACCGTCGGTGACCACGGCGACCGTGTTCTGCTTGGTGGTGTATGTATAGACGGCGTCGGGATTCTTATGGATGATTCTGCATGGCTCCGCGACACCCGGAGAATATGCCAGCGAAAGGTCGTCAGCGTTTCGCAAGGGCACTTTGGAACGGATTTCGAACTTCCCTTTCTTGTTTTTGTGGAGTCGGAGACTCCTCGCTTTGAGAGAGTTCACTCCTATCACCCCTTTTTGAAAATTGAACCGCCGTGGACATCGTAAGCGACAAAACAGGGGAAATCCTCCACTCGCATCTCGTATACGGCTTCCGGTCCGAGATCGTCATACAAGAGGAGTTTCCTCTCCTTGATGTGACTTGCCAGAAGCGCACCGGCGCCACCCGTCGCGAGAAGATAGACCGCCTTGTGTCGGACCATCGCGCGGCGGAATTCCTCGCTTCTGTCGCCCTTGCCGATCATGACCCTTACCCCACGCTCCATCAAAGGCACGGCCAACTCGTCCATCCTGTAAGAGGATGTGGGACCGCTGGCCCCGATGACCCGGCCCTTTTTCGCCGGTGTGGGTCCGACATAGAAGATGGCGGCCCCTTGGAGGTCGAAAGGAAGGGCTTCTTCTTTGCAAAGTCTTTTATGGGCCTGGTCGCGGGCGCTGTAGAGTGTACCGGAAACGAGGACTTTGTCACCGGCTTTGAGGTTCTCCAAGGCAGAAGGTCGCACGGGCACACTAAGACGGATCATAGCACCACCTCTTTATGGCGGGCGGCGTGACATTGGATGTTCACGGCCACGGGGAGCGAGGCCATGTGCATGGGGAAGGTGTTTATTTTCACCGCCAGGCAGGTCTTTTCGCCGCCGACGCCCATCGGTCCGATATCGAGGGCGTTGATCTCATCCAACAGCTTTTGTTCCAAGTGGGCGATATCAGCATCGGGACTCTCATCATCGAGGTCCCGGAAAAGCGCCTCTTTTGCCATGAGTGCACTCTTTTCCAAGTTGCCTCCCAGACCGACGCCGACAATGATCGGCGGGCAGGGGCGTCCCCCGGCCTCCTTCACGGTGTCCACAACATATTTCAGGACACCGTCATGTCCGTCGGTGGGCTTGAGTATGCCCACCCGGGACATGTTTTCACTTCCGGCCCCCTTGACGGCGATTCGCAAACGCAGTCTGTCTCCGGGCACAATCCGCATGTGCAAGATGGCGGGAGTATTGTCTTTGGTGTTCTCTCTCCTGAAAGGGTGGGATACCATGGATTTCCGCAGACTCCCTTTTTGATAAGCGTCCCTTACCGCTTCATCGATGACCCCTTCCAGCGAGAAGGGCAAATGGAGGTCGCATCCGACTTCCGCAAAAACCACCACGGTACCGGTGTCCTGACAAAGCGGAAACACACCTTTCGCAGCGATGCTCTGGTTTTCTACGAGGTCGTCGAGAATGGCTCTTGCCACGCTCCCTTGTTCCTCTTCGCGCGCTTTTTCCAGAGCGCTTATCATCGAAGGTCCCAGACGGTGGTTGATGTCGACCAGGATGTCGGCCACTCGCTTTCGGATCGTCTCTTTGGTGATTGTGCGCATGGTTTCACCTCTTTCGGCTCCAATGAGATTATAACATATCGTCGTAGCAAACACACCGGCGACGGTCTAAGAAGCGCTCTCTCTTCATGTGAGGATGTCAAACTACGAAACGGACGCAAAAGCCTACCCATCGGGCAGTGATGAGGATGGTACCGCTTATGGCAGAGATGCCGGCCGGATTAGGATTTACCACCCAAGATGGTCGTCATGATTTTTCTGCAACCTTTGGTGGAAACGACTTGCGCTCGGTAGACCTTTTTGATATAATCAATAATCGCTGAGCGTAGCGCGTCAGTATTTTGCGCTGGAAGGAGCGATAGACATGAAAAAAGGCATACATCCCGACTATAAAAAAGTGACTGTCAAATGCACAACGTGCGGAAACGAGTTCGAAAGCGGCTCGGTTCTGGACGAAGTGCGTGTGGATTCTTGCTCGAACTGCCATCCCTTCTTCACCGGGAAACAACGTCACGGCAAATCCGCCGGTCGTGTCGAACGTTTCAAGAAACGTTACGGTCTCAACAAAGAGGAAGAGTAGACACGAAGGTCACACCGGTGTGACCTTCGTTTTTTTCGGAGGACGCCATGGAAAAAGATGTCCGGTTCATGAGAGAGGCATTGAAAGAGGCCAAAAAAGCCCACGAGAAGAACGAGGTGCCGATTGGCGCGATTGTCGTCGTGGATGACGAAATCATCGGCCGGGGGCATAATGAACGGGAAACCAGGCAGAAATCGACGGCCCATGCCGAAATCATCGCCATCGAAAAAGCTTGCGAGGTGGTCGGCAGTTGGCGTTTGGAGGATGCCACCATGTATGTGACGCTGGAGCCGTGTCCGATGTGTGCGGGAGCGATCATCCTCTCCCGCATCAAACGTCTTGTCTATGGCGCGAAAGACAACAAGAACGGTGCCCATGTATCTTCAGACATCAATCTGTTCGCGGGGTCTTTCAACCATCATGTCGCTGTGGAAGGTGGGCTGGAGGCCGAAAAGTGCCGCCAGATGATCAAGGACTTCTTCTTCACTTTACGCAATGGCAAAAGTGAGGTATGATAGAATCGTCCAATCCCCCCTCAGGCATCCTCATCCGACAGGGAGGGGCGAATCAGGTCAGGTCGGGAACGAAGCAGCCTTAAGCCTTCTTCCTGTGTGGGTGGGGATGCCTGAGAGGGGATTGCAAGAAAGGGAGCGACCGTCCGACCGGTCGCTTTTTTCATCCGTCCGAGTCGGGGTTGGATTTCCCGCACTCGAGCCTTAAGTGTTTACTAATGGAGCATTTGAAGATACAATGATTTTGAAGTGGTGATTCGCATGTACGATATCATCGTCATCGGTGCGGGCCATGCCGGGTGTGAAGCCGCTTTGGCCGCGGCCCGGTTGGGAAAGCGCACGCTACTGGTGACCGGCAACACCGAATATATTGCCGCCATGCCGTGCAATCCTTCCATCGGCGGTCCCGCCAAGGGGATCGTCGTACGGGAGATTGACGCATTGGGCGGAGAAATGGCACGCAACATAGATGAGACCCATCTGCAGATGCGTCTTTTGAACTATTCCAAGGGCCCCGCTGTGAGAGCCCTAAGAGCCCAGGCCGACAAGATCCGTTATCCTGAACGGATGAAAAAGACTCTGCTCGACCAGGAGAATCTGGACCTTCGCGAACATTATGTCGCCAGGCTTTTCGTCGAAGGGGATACCGTCAAAGGGGTCGTCACCAATGACGATACCGAGTATCGGGGGCGGATGGTCATCCTGTCCGCGGGGACCTTCATGAGAAGTCGTGTCTTGATCGGTTCCGAGATCGAAAAGAAGGGACCGGAGGGGGAGAAGCCCTCACTCACCCTGAGTCCGCAACTGGCTGAACTCGGTTTCACGTTGTCCAGATTGAAGACCGGGACACCACCACGTGTCCACAAGGACACCGTCGACTTCACCAAGACGGTGCGGCACGAGGGGGACGATGTCGTTCGACGGTTCAGCCTCTATTCCGACAAAGAATATGATGTCCATGACCAGCTCCCCTGTCATTTGACCTACACCACGGATAGAACACACCGGATCATCGAGGCCAACCTCGACAAATCGTCGATGTACAGCGGTGTGGTCGAAGGTGTGGGTCCCCGCTATTGTCCATCCATCGAAGACAAGTTCGTACGTTTCCGCGACAAAGAGCGCCATCAGATCTTCCTCGAACCGGAAAGCGAGAGGACCGACGACATCTATATCCAGGGGTTCTCCACCTCCATGCCCAAAGATGTCCAAGAACAGATGGTGCGGTCGCTACCGGGTCTTGAAAAGGCTGTGATCACCAAACACGCTTATGCGATCGAATATGACGCCATCGACGCCAGACAACTGTGGCCCTCGCTGGAATCGAAGCCGGTGAAGAACCTCTATTTCGCCGGTCAGGTGAATGGTACGAGCGGTTACGAAGAGGCGGCCGGACAAGGGCTCATGGCTGGTATCAACGCATCGAGAAAGATAGACGGTGAGGAGCCTGTGGTCTTGAAGCGCAATGAAGCCTATATCGGTGTCCTGATCGACGACCTTGTGACCAAGGGGACCATCGACCCCTATCGTCTCCTCACATCACGCGCGGAGCACAGGTTGCTCTTGCGCAATGACAACGCCGATTTGCGTCTCATGGAAAGAGGCCACGCCATCGGTCTCGTACCGACAGCGAAATATCGCCGGTTCAAAGAGCGGCAAGCGAACATCAAAGAACTGAAGGCGAAATTGCAGGATGTCGTGTTGTATCCCAAACCCGAGACAAATGCATTGTTGGAAGAACTGGGGACATCTCCCCTCCGCGACAAGACGACCATCTACAATCTCGTGAAACGTCCCGAGGTCCATTCAAGGCTCGTCCGCCATTTTCGTGAGGGCTTTGATTTTCCTCGCGAAGTATTCGACCAAATCGATATCGAGATCAAATACGAAGGGTACATCAAAAAAGCGGATGAACAAGCAAAACGACTCCTTCAACAGGAGAACGTGACGATACCCGCCGATATCGATTATGACGCAATCAAGAACATCGCCAGCGAAGCCAGAGAGAAGCTCAAAGACATCCGTCCCCTTACTTTGGGCCAAGCGGCCCGGATCAGCGGTGTGAATCCGAGCGATATCGCTGTATTGCATGTATATCTGCGTAGTCGCCGGAAAATCATGAAGGATGAATGTTCGTGAAAAAGGCAAATGAAGGGAACAGCATGTCCGGGCAAGAGATTTTCGACCGCTACGGGTTCGAGTTGGGACCGGAGACCCTGGCCTTGTTCCAGAAATACCATGATCTTTTGCGAAAAGAAAACAGGAAAGTGAATCTCACCTCTATCGAAGGGTCGGAGGAAATCTATGAGAAACATTTTGTGGATTCCCTCATGCTCACAAAGACGCTCGAACTGGAAAATCGTTCGCTTCTGGATGTCGGAAGCGGAGCCGGATTTCCCGGTGTACCATTGAAGATCGTCCATCCTCGGATCGACCTCACCATCATCGATTCCACCTTGAAGCGCATCCGGTTCTTGGAGAAGCTCCGCGCCATGTTGGGTGTCAGCTTTGCCTTGTTCCATGAACGCGTTGAGGATTTTGACAGGTCACATACATACGATGTCGTGGCGGCCAGAGCCGTGGCTCCCTTGAACATCCTGGTGGAGCTTTGTCTGCCCTTTGTAAAGGTCGGCGGCGTGTTTGTCGCTTACAAGGGAAAAGGATACCATGAAGAGATTGAAGCATCCTTCGCGGCCATCGGTGTTCTTGGCGGCCGACTCGGAAAGGTCGATGTCTTTGAGGTCGCCGGCGCCGACAGGGCCTTGGTCCACATAGAGAAAGTCGAACACACCCCGGCGGATTATCCCCGGAGATTCAAGAACATCAAAAGGAATCCCCTTTGATTGGAGGCGTCTCTCATGGCTCTTTCTGTACGTGAAAACATGGACTACAGCCAAGTCCAATCCGACAAGGAGGCCCAGAGCAAAGAAATCTTCTATATGCGCCGCAAGGCCTTTTTCGTCAGTATCGTCCTGGCGGTTGTTCTGGTGCTGGCCGTCATCGCGCTCTACATCGCGGAAGCCTCCATCGTCTCATTGATTATCTACAGCCTCCTTGTCATGGCCGTCATCTCGCTGAATCTGCTCTTTTTCCGTTTTCCCAGATTCTTCCCCGACATCAAACTTGCCGCCAGTCTTACGGTCTTGGGACTCTACCTCCTCTCGCTGGGATTGATCCTGGAGATGCGTGTGCCCAGCATCTTCACCATCCTGTTTTTGAGTTATGCGATTAGTGCCATCTACCAAGAAGTGCGATCGAGTGTCCTCAACAACCTCGCTTTGTTCTTTGTCGGCGTAATCATCATCTTCCGCTTCCCGGAGTTCTTTCACACGGAAGAGGGTATAACACCGGATACCGCCTATCTTTTCGTGTTCTTGCTCGTGTTTGTCGCCCTACTCGCGCTTTCGTCGTTCATCCTCTTGAAACGCAAACGCTATTATTTCAAGCAACTCGGCCGGATCAAGGAAAGGGAACACAAAGTCATCGACACGGTTTTTCGTTTACGCGAGAACTATGCGGGCCATACCTTCGACCATGAGGAGTATTATGACAAATTGGAGAGTTTTGCTCATGAATTCTCCCGCCATATCGGTGTGGAAGATGTTTTCAAGGAACGCATCGACATACTCCGGGACATGGGCGAATTGAGTGTTGACCAATTGGTGGATAAATATACGGACTATTCTGTTGGAGATTTGCGTGAATTGGCACAATTGGAACTGTCCAAAAACCGTAAAATGCGTTATGTCGCCTTCCAGGCTTCTCAAGCTCAGCACATCGAAATCAGCAGGAAAGACATGTTTTCCGAAAGATGGTACCCCACTTTGAATCACCACAAGGACAACTTTGAAGTGCAGGTTGTCGCTTTCGCGGTCTTCTATGCTTTTCTGAAAACGGAAAAACCGCTCAACCGGGTGATCACCGATGAGGAAATCATGGAAATTCTGTCGTTAGAAGAGTTTACCGGACTCATCCATCCTTCCATTCTAGAGGTCTTTTACAACAACACGAACAGGTTCGTGGAAATCGTCGAACAAGCGTTCGCGAAGGGGGGAGGACAATGAAGGACCTGATATTGAAGATCAAGAACAGTGAGTTTCTCTCCCCGGCCGAAGTGCTCCGGTTGAAAGTCTCTCTCGTCATGTTCTTTCTCCTCGTTTTCGGCGTATTGACCATTCCCGTGTCCTTTTTCGAGGATTTCGCACTCGGGATTCGCATTTTGGTACCCGCCCTTTTCTTCTTCCTTTTCTTGGTCACTTTCCTTTTCCTTTTCTTCGACAAACCGCGGTTGGCCATGCATTTCAGCATCTACACCTTCATAGGCCTGACTGTCTACTATGTCGATGGCGCCGGACAGTTCTACGGCTATTTCCTTCTCTTTATCACATTGACTATCATCATCTTTTATCAGGACATCTCCACATACATCATCTATGGGGGAGCGCTCACCGCTTATGGATTGTATTTCATCCAGTCCCGCACCGAAATGTATTTCGGCACGGATGCGGCCTTCCCGGAATTGACACCCCTCATCTACCAGTTCATCCTGGCAGGATTCTTCCTGGTGTTTCTTCTCTATTTCATCCTTTCCGACAGCATCAACGAGAAGTTGAATGAAGAATATCTGAAAAGTGAAAGAATGATCGAACGGTGCCGGTCTCTGGCCATTAAACAATCCGAGGATATCGAGTATAGCCACAAGGCACGTCCCTACTACATGGATGTCAAATTTGAAACGGCAGTCAAGGACCTCGGCAAGTTCATTTTGGAGAAACTCGAGCAATATGACGGGATTAACCCCTTGCAGGCCGATTATGATTTCCAAGAAGTCGCCGCTTTCTATTTCTTCTTGCACAATCGAGACGTGAACAGAATCATCGAAACGGAAGATGGACCCTCTCCGGCCAAGGTTTATGCCCAGCAGTTCTCCAAGTTTCTTCTCGAAAAAAACACCGAGATGAACACCGTCATATTCGATTTCCTCTCTTGTTTCGTCAAACCTTCCAACAACGAGTACAAAAGATTCCGAAGCCACATAGACGACCTGTTCTCCTCGAAGACCAACCGCATTCTCGCTCTTTGTTTCCTTTACAAGTTTATGCGTACCGAGGTCACACAGCTCGACAAATGGGGTAGATTGGATGTGACCATGACCCACGAAGAAGTGAAGCAGTTGTTCCAATCGAAACGGTTCCGACAATTCATATCGTTCGAAGGGATGAACTTCTTTATCCAGAATGAAAGGCTGTTCCGAAAACATTTGGGATAGTTTTCCACATGATGTGTGGAAAAATACATGACAATAGCCATGATTTTTCATTTTTCTTGTGGTAGAATTATCTTGTCTGGTCTTGAGTGTCACATGTGTAGGGGGATGTGTCATGGGAAAGATACTCGCCATAAGCAACCAGAAAGGAGGGGTTGGCAAGACGACGACCAGTGTCAACCTGGCCAGCTCCTTGTCGTATCTCGGCAAAAGGGTGCTTTTGGTCGATACCGATCACCAAGCCAATGCGACCACTTATATGGGTATCAAACGTTCAGGCCTTTCGCACACGGTTGCGGACCTTTTCACCCAGACTGCTCCGATCAAGTCCGTCATTCGTTCTGTTGAAGGTCTTTCTGTTGATATTGTTCCGTCGCGTTTCGAACTTTTGAACATCGAAAGTCAGATGTTGAGTGAATCCGACAAGGAGATTCTACTTTCGCGTGCACTCGAGCAGGTTCGACACGATTATGATTACATATTGATTGATTGCCCGCCCTCTTTGGGAATCATCACGATGAACGCTCTTGTGGCGGCCGATAGTGTTCTTATTCCGGTGCAATGCGAATTTTTGGCCTTGGACGGACTGACACAGTTGTTGAATACCATCAGGATCATACAAAGAAGACAGCGAAGCAATAGCAAAAAGTTGACGATTGAAGGTGTCTTGCTCACAATGTTGGACACCCGCAGCAATATTGGTTATGAAGTTATCAACGAAGTGAAGACCTATTTCAAAGAGAAGGTTTTCAAGACGATCATCCCGCGAAATGTCAAGGTCTCGGTAGCTCCGAGCCATGGCATTCCCGTGACTGAGTTTTCCCCAAAATCAAAGGGGTCTATCAGCTATCGAAAATTGGCAAAAGAAGTGGTGTATAACAATGTCAGGTAGAGAAAAGAACAACAGAGAGAAACTCGGCCGGAAAATTCTCGACCTCATTGAGGAAAATGAAGTCCAACTCTATGAGGATGAAAAGGTCATCGAGCTCAATATCGCCCAGATAAAGAGAAATCCCGAACAACCGAGAGTGGTATTCGACAAGAACCGTTTGATGGATCTCGCCAAATCCATCAAACGTTTTGGTGTCATACATCCCGTTATCGTCAAACCTTTTGACGAGGAAGAGGGAACCTACATGTTGATATCGGGCGAAAGAAGAATCCGGGCTTCGCGAATGATCGGCAAACGGACCGTTCCAGCGATCATCCGGGATTATGATTCGGAGTATCTGGCAGAAATAGCCATACTGGAAACACTTCAGAACAAGAATCTGACGGCCATTGAAGAGGCGGCCGCTTATCAACGGGCCATGAAAACACTAGAAATCACACAAGCGGAACTTGCAGAAAAAATCGGTAAGAGTCGTTCATACGTGACCAACATGCTGGGCTTGTTGAAACTGCCGACCAGTGTGATCAATGATGTGAACCGGGGCTTGATCAGTACGGGACATGCCAAGGTTTTGAGCAAACTGGACGATGATGATCTGGCCATATATCTTTCGGGAAAAATCAAGGCTGAAAACCTGAATGTTCGCAAAACGGAAGAGATAGCACGTACAATGCGATTGGAGAAAAAAGACGAGAATTTTTTCAAATATTACCGTACCCTATCCAAGAACAAGCCGCTGTTCGAGAAAAAGCTCAAAGAGATGCTCGGCAATGAAGCGCAAGTCTTTTATGCCGGAAACGAGATCAAAATCCGTTTTCGCACACAAGAACATTTCGCCAATGCCTTGGAGTGTTTCCGACAAGAGATGCCCGGAGAGTCGAAAGAAGAATGAACACTTTTTTGCGGATAATGTCCAGTTGTACGTAACTGGCGATATTCGCAAGACAAAAACTACGATAATGTCAGCCGGTTGGTGGGGAGCAGAGCATGAAAGAAGCGGGACTGGATAGTGTTGTGAAGATGAGAAAAGCACATCCATGTGGAGAAAACAGATGGAGAATCATCCGGTATGGGGCCGATGTGAAGCTGAAGTGCCTCGGATGTGGAAGAGTGGTCTTGTTGGAACGTCCAAAATTCAAGAAAAACCTGAAGGAAGTGCTTGATAAGCAAGAAGGATGAGTGCTTTTCTTTTTGGAGGTTACCGTATTATGTTGGAAGATATCATGAAAGAAATCATCAAATTTCGAGATGAACGCGGTTGGAAAGAGACAGATACAGTAGAAAGCCTCGCCAAATCCATTTTTGTCGAGTCCGGCGAGTTGCTGGAGAATTTCCAATGGGGAGAATCGAGTTATGATGAGAGTAATGTCAAGGATGAACTCGCTGATGTTATCTTGTACTCCTTGGCTCTCGCCCATGACTTGGGATTTGATGTGCGGACCATCACCAAGGACAAATTAAAGAAGAACGCGCAAAAATACCCCTTGAAATGACAATAGACCCACCAGAGAAAACGATTCGGTAGCGCCAACTCGCTTTGGTTCTGCTAATGGGATGGATACCGAAAAGTCATGCACTATCCGGTCACCGCCTAGTGTCGGTCAACGGCCAAACATATTCGATGAGATGGAAGAGTAGCGTCGTTGGCGTCGGGATTCGCACCCAGAAAACCTTTCAAAAGCGCCTTTTTGGCCTATTGGATTTCTTCTATCGGTCTTGTTGACAATAGATATCAAAAGTAGTACAATATTACTCGCATTTGTGTTGAAATGGTGTCTGGGGCCTGTAGCTCAGCCGGTTAGAGCGCACGCCTGATAAGCGTGAGGTCGATGGTTCAAGTCCATTCAGGCCCACCATTTCGGGGCCTTAGCTCAGCTGGGAGAGCGCCTGCTTTGCAC
>PUMR01000076.1 GCA_003551455.1 Mollicutes bacterium
GCAGGTCGACCTTACCGCCGTAGTAGCCTTCGATGGCGCCATAGAAGATACCGATGGCGATGTTGACGATGGAGACGGCGACACCGATGAAGAGCGAGGTCCGGAGTCCGAGCATCGTCATCGCGAAGAGGTCGCGACCGGAAGCGGTGGTGCCGAAGAAGAAATAGGGGATTTCGTCATAGCCGGCATACCGCTGATAATTGAGAATCAATTCATAGCTGTAATAGATGGGGCGGAAGACGGATCCTTCGCCACTATAACTCACATAGCGGCTCGAGATGAAATCCTCACCGTCATGTCGCCAGATGTATGCGGGATCGCTTTCATCATCGTGGGTGATTCTTCGCAAGGTGACGAATCCCTCGTCACTTTCGCTTTCCACTTCGAGCACGATACGGGAAGAGAAGGCGGGGATGTCACCGAAAATCTCGCGCAGGTCGAATGTGATCCGGTCGGTCAATTCGAGATCTTCGGGGGTGATGGATCCCAAGAGCTCGAACTCACCGTCTTGAGCGGAGTCCAGATAGATGTTGAGCTGCGTGGGCGCCTCATCATAAATCTCCGATACGATGAATTCGAGTGTCGGATAGTATTCCATGTTGAACTCGTAGGGCACACGGGAACGGATACCATAGCTGTCATGACCGTCGGCAATCTGGATTTGCTGGCGGCGACGGTGTTCCGTCACTTCCGTTTGGCGGATGACCCGGACGAAGGGACATTCCTCGTCGAAGATGTAGCCGTCGGGATTGTCGGGGTCTTCCATGGGTTCACAAATCTCGGGGTTGTCTTCAAGAATCCGGTAATATGAACGGGAGGAATAGATTTCGCGGCGATCGCCGAACGCGGCGGCGTAACGGTCGTAGTTGAAAGAGGCGAAGAGGTATTCTCCGTCACGACGGAAGAAGTCGCCGCCGGCGTTGATCCGTTCATAATCGGCTTCGCCTTCCTCGATATTGTAGTTCGCCAGTGACGCACCCTCGTGGCGGACCAGTTGTTCGCGGCCTTCGTCCTCGGGTGCACGGTAGAACTCGATGCTTCGGAAAGAAGCGAACGCATCGGGTTCATCCGAGACGAGTTCGAGATAGAGTCTGGACCTGACAAGCAGATCGCCCATGTCGGCGGGGATGTGGATGTCATGACTGCCGTCTTCATCGATGGTGCCGATGAGGACCAGTTCACCGAGTCCTTCGACGTCGATATAGACATTCAAGGCGGTGTCGTCCGTCTCTGTCATTTCGTCGATATCGATGGTGAACTCGTAAGGGTCTCCCGTTGCAAAATCAATCTCGAAGCTTTCATGGCTTCTGAGCAGAACGGCTTGTTGTTCTTCGGTGAAACGCAATCTATTTTCGCCGGGATTGGCGATATAGAGGGAAAGGTCGTAACCGTAATGGTTGATGACGGGCTCGTCTTGGCTGTCGTCGTATAGCTTGAGAGAGTTGAGTGAAACTTCGGCTTGATCGTCATCGCTGATGAGCTCGAGTCTCAACGGGCGGTTGGAATAGAAGAGATCGGGAAGTGCCGCCACGGGGTCGATTTCATGAACGCCGGGCTCGGTGATAGTGGCGACGACTTGGTAATCGTCAACACCGAGCGGATCGACAAGAATCCGAAACTCCGTGTTCGCTCCCTCTGTCATATCCTCGATATCCACCTCGATGATGGGGTTCTTGGTGGCGTCGAGCTCGAAAGCTTGATGTGAGCGGATGATGGCATTGTCCGTTCCTTCGACCATCCGCAAGACATTTTGACCACCGTAACACGCCGGACGACTTTCCGCACAAGTGATACTGTAGTTTTCCAGCGTATCCATGACGATGAAATCCGGATTGTATATTTCGGGGTCGGGCAGACCGAGTCCCGTCTCGGGATCGATACTGTCCCGGATAACGGTCGCATCAGTGATGTGGCGTGTACCATCAAAGATGCCGAATCTCTCGAGGAACGGAATCCTCGGCGGCAGGAATGAGATTTCGTGTTCCTGGGTGGTGATGTTCTTCGTCGTCACAGCCGGTACGATGATGGAGAGGAAGATCAAAGTGAAGAGGATGATCGTCGCTGTGACATTGGTCTTGTTTTTCGCAAAACGCGTCATGGCATCGCGAAAATAGCCGATGGGCTTGGTCTCGAACTTCTTGTCGTGAATCCGCTCGTCCATCTGGACGAACTCGAACTTGTTCTTGTCGAGACTGTCAAGTCGCTTCTTCTCATCGGTTCGTTGTTCGTACTGTTCGTAGCCGCTGCGCTTGCGCTTCTTCTTTTCGCTCATTTTCTCGCCCCCATTCTGATGCGCGGGTCAACCACACCGTAAGAAAGGTCCACCAGAAGTACTGCGAAAAGACTGATGATGGTGTAGAATGCGGTGATACCGAGCACAAGATTGTAATCTTCGGCGTTAAGTGCCGCAATGTATATCCGGCCTGTGCCGGGAATACTGTAGATCATCTCGATGATGACCGAGCCGGACAGCAAACCGACAAAGGAGAAGATGATACCGGGAACCAAGGGAACCAACGAGTTTCTCATCGCATGACGCACGACCGCTTGTGGTCTCGTCAGACCCTTTGTACGTGCCAGCAGCAAGAACTCCGATGTCAAAACCTCGGTCAACTCGGCCCGCGTCACACGGGTGAGACTGGCGATGGCGCCAAATGAGAGACCGAGAACCGGTAAGGCGAAAGCGCTGACTTGGAAAGTGCCCCTAACATCCGATGGCGGGAACTGCGTATCCGCCCAGCCGAGCTGATAGCCGAACACCAACACCAATATCGACATGACAACGAAACTCGGTATCGATATGCCGATCATGACGGCGATCGAGACGACGTTGTCGGTCACACTGTTCTTCTTGAGTGCAGCCAAAATCCCGAGGGCAAACCCGATGGGAATGTAGAAGAACAGCGCAATGATGTTGAGCTGCACCGTGATGGGTATCCTTCGCATGAGAATGTCGAATACGGGGACATTCGGCGAATATCGAGTCGAAGTTCCCCAGTTCCATTCAAAGAGGATGTTCCCCATCCAGCTGACATATTGCTGTGAAATCGGGACGGGCTCGAAGATGCGGTACTCATGGTTCCTGTCATCATAGACGTATCTGTCGTTCCGCAATCGTTCAATGGTCCCGTCGCGAAGACCTTGCTGGATTTCATCCACTTCGTCCGAATCGGTCACACGACGCATGGTCATGTAGCCGTCGGCGACCTGGCGGGCATACCATATATCCCGTTCTTCCTCTGTCGGAGGAGGATAGACCGGCGCCAGCCGCAGCATCGTGAAGTTGATGGACAACACGATAAAGAGGATGATGAAAATCCAGAGGGTCCGGATGATCGTGTACCTTATCATATAACCACGCCTTCCTTCTGTATAGAATCTGCTGGTTGCTGCATGTGCTCACGTCTCCCACTTCACAATTTATCACTCATCATCATGATGTGCATCTTTGGTTGCGTACAATGGTATATCATTTTTCATGATTATGCAACCCAATCACTGACGGAAAGCATTTACAGTCGGTCACATACATGGAAAAATCAATCAGCTGCACCTTCGGATGTCCGTTTTCCATTATCGGATTGCATCTTGCCCCATTTATATCAATAAATAAAAGGCTTCACACCGCTATGTATGAAGCCCAAGAACATACATATGCCTGCTGCGGCTGATATATAATGAGCTTTGTGCGCTCGTGATTGCTGACACAGTGCATCATCCCTCATAAACGGACTTGTGCATCCACATGAACCGGGAGGAAATCGAACGGTGTTATCGCGTCCATGTTTTGGGGACCGATATTCCCCAAAGCAATTATACAATATTTTCCTGTCAAGGTAAAGGCATGGCCGGATTTTTTCGAATGAGGCTCTGTTCGGCGCTTTATTATACTTCATGGGCACCGAATATAGATTAGTGGTGACTAATCTAACCAAAGATTCAGCATGGCCCAATGTCTTCCCTTCACAACCATAAGAAAAGGCGGCACCAGTCGGACTGGTGCCGCCTCTTTTTGATTCATGTCCCGAATGACTTCATTTGCACTGTAGGGTAGATTGGTTTCCTACTCTACTTCGGGCCATTGGGCGCGCGGTACTTCTTCACCTTCTTCGATGTAGTACGTACCGTTCAGTACTGATACGAAGGCGTTGAAGGACCACATTTCGGAGTATGCGGCTCCTTCGGTGCTCATGAGAACGTTGCCATCCTCATCGAAGGGGATCCTGATGTTGGCGGTGTTAGTGTCGATACCCCAGTTGAGGGTGAAGCCGCCACGGTTGTCGTCGGCGAAGACATAGAGGAAGCTTGCGGCGTCGAGGGTCGAACCGCTGATGCCGCCGATCGAGAGGTCGAACTCACCGACCATCATGTAGTTGTAATAGATGTCGGGGAACGGTCTCGCAACAGGATCGACTTCGACTCTGATGTAGTGGGTCTCGCTTTGGAACATGTCTTCGAAGGTCTCTTTGATGTATTCACCGAAGGCGAGCTGGGTCTCACTGCCGGAGAAGAAGTTCAACTGCA